>NZ_JBDTJZ010000212.1:0-14638 GCF_039935595.1 Mucilaginibacter sp.
GTATTTATTGACTACCAGTTTTTAAAAACCCTGCCCGCAAGGCAAATACTATCGGGCACAGCCGAAATGCTTAAACATGGCTTGATATGCGACGCCGCGTACTGGAACTTGCTTAAAAGCAGCGACCTGAGCCAACCTACAGCCGAAATGGTTTATATATCAGTAGGTATAAAAAACAAAGTGGTTTTAGAAGATCCGCACGAAAAAAACATCCGCAAATCATTAAACTTTGGTCATACCATTGGCCATGCGGTGGAGACTTATTCATTATTAAATGATGATAACTCATTATCGCACGGCGAAGCAATAGCTATTGGTATGATATGCGAGGCTTATTTATCCCATAAAAAAGCAAAATTAAGCGCGGCAGAATTAGCTGAAATAACCGAAGTATTAAATGCTTTATATCCCCTTTATGAACTAAAAGAAAGCTATAATGATGAACTGTATACCATTATGCTTAAAGATAAAAAGAACCAGAACGGTAAAATAAACTGCACCCTTTTAGATGCCATAGGGCAGTTTAAAATTGATAATAATTGCACGAAGGATGAGTTGTTTGAAAGTTTGGCTTATTACGCCAGTTTGTAATTAATAAACATTAATATTCCCACAAGGCTTGTTTTAATTATATTTGAAACAAGCCTTGTTTTTTATGCCTGAATTTATCTCAAAAATACAACACAACACTTATGAAAAGGGAGAGTTTTCTGATGAAAAAGAAAGAACTTTAGAAGAAACTCTTGAACTTATAAAAACATTCCCTTGGGATAACGAACGTACTTTAACTGATATCCAATTAACAGGACCATCAATTACTATCCAAGACGAATATCTTAATTATCTAAAAATTGGGCTTTACTTTGGCGGAAAATATTGCCTTTATTATTTAGATAACGACAGTCATTTATACGAATATCATGCCCCTACTATTGAGGATGTATACGTTTTTGTAACTGATTTCTTTAATGGAAGATTAAACCTTCAGAAATTTGATAAACACTTAATTAATATTGGTTCAAGAAAACATTTTGAAAATGGAAATTTTGATTATACGATAAGTAAAGAAAAAATTTATTTACGCTTCATTTTCACATTGCTATTTGGACTCTTTATCGCAATTATGGGTGTTGTTTTCATTTTCATTCATACCCCTTTATTAGCCAAATTAATATTAATTCCGTTTTATTTTCTAATGACTACAGCAATGGCGTATACGTTATTTTTGATGGTCGGCTATTATCGAAAATCAAAAGATATGTTTTTACATTTGTCTTCAGGCAATAATAATTTTCAATTTGGGATTGGTGATGAGATAAAAGATTATAATAAATCTGATATAACCGATATAACAATTTATGGAAGCGCTAGTTCGAAAGGAACACCTGTATTTAATATTATAGAAATAAAATTTATCAATAATTCTATATTAGAATTCCCTGTATTTCTTATAGATCAGTTTCTAGTTCAAACAAAATTCCCCGGGATTAAAATAAATATAATTTATAAAGTATCAGAGTTACGAAAGCGCAGATGGAAGTATGCTACATCACATAACTAACTATCGATTATTGCTTCTAATTTGTAACAGTCAGTAAACATTTTCAAAAAAATTATTTTTTTTATTGACAAATCAAATTTTACCTGTACATTTACATCGAAAATTAAAACAATGAAGTTAACAAGTGTATATTTTTATGGTTACTACTTTTACTTTAACAGTAAGAGCCGGGACTAATATGCACTAACAAACATATAAGATAACTGAAAAGTCCCGGCATAATAAGCCGGGACTTTTTGCTTTAATAATGTCGATGAAAAAAGAAAAACCAAGGGTGGCCATACAGGGTATACGCGCTTCGTTTCACGAAGAAGCAGCCTTTAAATATTTTGGAGAAAATATTGAGACCATTGAGTGCAATTCATTTAAGCAAACATTTGAAGCTTTAGAGAAAAAAGAAGCTGATTATGTAGTAATGGCTATTGAGAACAGCATTGCCGGCAGCATTTTGCCTAACTACAGCCTGTTGCTTAATTATAACTTCCCGGTAGTGGGCGAAATATACCTGCCTATACAATTGCATTTAATGGCATTGCCAGGCGTACCGTTTGAAAAAATAAAGTACGTAACTTCGCACCCTATTGCTATACGCCAGTGTATTGATTTTTTTGATGAGTACCCTCACTTAAAAATTGTGGAAAGTAGCGATACTGCCGCGTGTGCCAAACGCATACACGACGAACAATTAACTGATACTGTAGCCATAGCTAACTCATTAGCCGCCAATTTATACGGTCTGGATATATTGGAGCGCAGGATAGAATCAAACAAAAAGAACTTTACCCGGTTTTTGATACTTACCACGCACGAAAACGCTGTTAAAAAACCGGCTGCTAATAAAGCATCATTATCATTCCAGGTAAGTAACCAGGTAGGTGCTTTGGCCAAGGTGTTAAATATTTTTGCTACCCAGAGTGTAAACATGAGCAAAATACAATCAATGCCTGTTTTAGGCAGGCGTAATGAATACACTTTTTACGTAGATGTGGAATGGGAAGATACTAAACAATATGACATTGCTTTAAAACAGACCCTTAAATACACACAAAACTTTAATATTTTGGGCGAATATATGCGCCATGAAGATGATAGCGACATTGAGAAAAAATTAAACCTGGCCAAGGTGCAAAAACCCGCCCGAAAATACATCAACATTAAAAAACTAACTAAATAAGAAATATAATAAAGTCATTCCATTAAAGCATATGAAACTTGATTTAAACATACAGCCCTTAAACACCTGGATAAAAACAGGTAAAGAACCTCTTGTAATTGCAGGGCCATGCAGCGCCGAAACTGAAGATCAGTTGGTAGCCACCGCACATTTATTAGCTAATACTGGTCGTGTAACTGCTTTACGCGCCGGTATTTGGAAACCACGCACCCGCCCCGGAGAGTTTGAAGGTATAGGCAGCATTGGTTTGGAGTGGCTTAAACGAGCCAAAGCCGAAACCGGTTTACCTACCACTGTTGAGGTTGCTACAGGTAAACACGTAGAAGAAGCTTTAAAAGCCGGCGTTGATATTTTATGGGTGGGCGCAAGGTCAACCGTTAACCCTTTCACCGTACAGGAAATTGCCGATGCTTTAAAAGGTGTTGATGTACCTGTAATGGTTAAAAACCCGGTTAATCCTGATCTGTCATTATGGATAGGTGCTTTAGAGCGTATTAACAATGCCGGTATTACTAAACTGGCGGCTATACACCGCGGCTTTTCATCATACGAGAAAACAGCTTTCCGTAACGAACCAATGTGGGATATTGCTATCCACTTAAAAACATTAGCTCCGAATCTTCCTTTAATTTGCGATCCAAGCCACATTTCGGGCAATCGTGACCTGATAGGTTATATATCACAAAAAGCATTGGATCTGGATATGCAAGGTTTGATGATCGAATCGCACATTGACCCAAGTGTTGCCTGGACAGATGCTAAACAACAAGTTACGCCATCGGCTTTAGTTGATATTATTGATCGTTTAACTTTACGCAAACCGGAAACCCGTGATGCTGAAGTAAATGATAAATTAACCGAGTTACGTAATAACATTGATAAAATTGATGACCTGATCATCCAGAAAATGGCGGAGCGTATGAATATTGCCGAGCAAATTGGCAACTACAAAAAAGATAACAATATTACCATTTTACAGATAAATCGTTGGGACGAAATATTAAACAAGCGTGTTAACTACGGTAAGGCTTTAAAACTACATCCTGATTTTACAGAGAAGTTATTAGAATTGATCCATAGCGAATCTATCCGTAAACAAACCGAGGTAATGAATAAAGACGTAGCCGGACAGGCTGCTGATAAACTTCACGTTTAATAGGGAAATGAGCAAAAATATCCTGCTTACTAAAAAGGGCAGATCTATGCATGGTACGGTTAACCTCACCGGTTCAAAAAGTGAGTGTAACCGGGCCCTTATTATTGAAGCGCTAAGCGAAGGCAAGGTGACGGTACAAAATGTATCAGATGCCGCCGACACGGTTACGCTGGCTGGTATTTTGAAGTCGAAAGTTAAAAGTCAAAATTCAAAAATTTTGACAGGCGATGACCATGAAACACCGGAAGTAAATATCGGGCCAGCAGGAACAGCCATGCGTTTTTTAACCGCCTATTTTACTTTGCAACCCGAAGAAGTTATTTTAACCGGCAGCCAACGCATGAAACAAAGGCCAATAGGCATTTTGGTTAATGCATTGCACCAGTTGGGTGCCATTATTGACTATGAGGAAAATAACGGCTTCCCTCCTATTAAAATAAAAGGGAACTTACAGCAGGTTACTGATACCATTAGCATTAAAGGCGATATAAGTAGCCAGTACATTACCGCTTTATTGCTTATTGCAGCACGATTACCTTTAGGTCTAACCTTAAATATTGAAGGCGAGCTAACATCACGTCCTTATGTAGAAATGACACTTGCTATGCTTGAGCAGGCGGGCATTAAACATACGTGGGCTGGTAATACCATTACTATTGCACAGCAGGAGTTTAAGGAAACAACCTTACCCGTTGAGCCGGATTGGAGCGCGGCGTCATACTGGTATGCCATAGCTGCTTTGGCTGATGAGGCTGAAATATTCTTATCAGGCTTAACACAATACAGCCTTCAGGGCGATAGCGTTATTACCGAAATAATGGCAAATTTTGGTATCACCTCGCAGTTTAAAGATGGCGGCGTGTATCTAAAAAAGGAGAGCAAGCCTATTAGTCGCGATCTGTTCGACTTAAAAAAATGCCCCGACCTGGCACAAACCATTATTGTAGTGTGTGCGGCTTTGGGACATGAGGCAACTTTTACCGGACTGGAAACTTTAAAGATCAAAGAAACTGATCGTATTAAAGCATTACAGAACGAGTTAGGTAAAATGGGTGTTAAATTGATCGAAAACGATTTAATGTACAAACTGGATTGCAGCGAAAAATTTACACCACAGCATCTATTTGTAAATACGTATGATGATCATCGCATGGCCATGGCCTTTGCACCGTTGGCGTTACTGATACCGGAAGTTGAGGTAGAAGAAGCAATAGTAGTTGAAAAATCATACCCTGCTTTTTGGAGCGATCTGGAAAAGATGGGATTTGAAATAAGCCCCCTAACCCCCTAAAGGGGGAACCAGGACCGGCAATAATAATAATTAATTTAATCAAGTCTCCCCTTTAGGGGAGATTTAGAGGGGCAAAACATGGCAGGCAATTCATTCGGACAGTTATTTAGGATAACCACATTTGGCGAATCGCATGGCGAAGCTATAGGTGTAATTATTGACGGTTGCCCGGCACAGTTACCCGTTGATTTGGATTATATACAAGGCGAACTGGATAAACGCAAACCCGGTCAATCAAAAATAACCACGCAACGTAAAGAGAGCGATACGGTAAGGATACTGTCAGGTGTTTTTGAGGGCAAAACTACGGGTACACCTATTATGATGCTGATACCTAATGAAGATCAGCGTTCAAAAGATTATAGCCATAACACCAATGTATTCCGTCCATCACATGCCGACTATACCTATCAAACCAAGTATGGCATACGCGACCACCGTGGTGGGGGCAGGTCATCAGCCCGCGAAACTGCAGCACGCGTGGCTGCAGGTGCTTTAGCCAAACTTTTATTAAAAACTCAGGGCATTGAGATAGTTGCCCATGTAAGCAGCGTGGGTAAAATAAATGCCCCTGCCGTTGAAGTAAAAAATGCGCAGCAATTTATTGACGACCGCGAAAAAAACATAGTACGCTGCGCTGACGCTACCACAGCCGAGGAAATGATCAACTTTATTGATGATATCCGCAAGCAAGGCGACACCGTTGGTGGTAAAGTAAGCTGCCATATCATTAACTGCCCGGTTGGCTTAGGCGAGCCTGTATTTGATAAACTACATGCCGAATTGGGTAAAGCTATGCTAAGCATTAACGCCGTACACGGTTTTGAATTTGGATCGGGCTTTGCAGGTAGCGAAATGCGCGGTTCAGAACATAACGATATTTTTGTATCAGACGATCAGGGTAAGGTTACAACCACATCAAATTTTTCAGGTGGTATACAAGGCGGTATCAGCAATGGTATGCCTATTGAATTTAAAGTAGCCTTTAAACCGGTTGCCACCATTATGCATAACCAGGCCACTGTTGACAGCGATGGCAACACCGCCGAAATATCAGGCAAGGGCCGCCATGATCCCTGCGTAGTGCCACGCGCAGTACCTATTGTTGAAGCAATGGCTGCCCTGGTTATTGCCGACCATTGGTTAAGGAACAGAAACAGTATCCTACCGTCGGGCATAAAATAAAGCTCCATTCCAACAGGAACGGGTTTGTATTTTATTTAACTGATAATGCCTTCGCATTTTTAGCCACCTCAACATCAGCAGCTACCTGCGGCGTTATTAACGCCCAGTGAAACTTCTGGTAATAATTTTCCTTCCAGGTCTTACCGTTTTGATCCATCATGTGGGTTAGCGGCATGTCTAAATATATAGGCCGTGTAATTTTAACTACCTCGTTCCAGTAATCCAATGCCCTGGTTAAATGGGCAATGGCGCTTTGTTTATTGTCCTCGCCGCCTTTGGTACGATAGGTTTGCAGGGCAACCCCGCCACGTATTTTTTCGGCCAGATTCAAACCTAAATTGGACCATGCTTTAATATCAGCCACCTCAAACATTAAAGCGGTATTTTTTGATGTGTTGATGTTTTTAACCAAATCCAAAGCTTTTGTACAATCGGCCTGTAACATATCTGCCAGCATGGGCGGGGTTATTTTACTACCGAAATTGGTACCTTTTATATAATCGCTAATAGATACATAGGCATCGGGGTCAAGTACCGGGTGTTTTATCTGGTCATCAACAGAAATATACTTCAATGTTTTATCCCTGCCCATCTGTGCCATTTCGCCCTCGCTATACAAGGTCAAATCAGAAGTAAAATCATAATACGATGCTATGCGCATAGGCGTTTTACCAGCCAGCGATGATGCTTCCAACAAGTTTTTTCCCGCTGCACCATATCGGCGGATAAACTCATCATTAAATACCGAGTTGGGTGTTTCGGGGTTATATAGCAGCCTGCCCCAAATTTTATAGTACAACCATTGGCGCTCAAAAGCATACTTCCAGTTAACTTTTATTTTGGGATTGGTAAAGTAATCCTTAGCCGGAATATAGCTTTCTGAGCCTATAAAATAACCGCCATCATAGTCTTTGCTGTTTACGTTGATGTGTTCGCGCACAAAATCGGGCACGCCCCAGCGCAGGCAAAAAAAGTCTTCGTTACGGGCCGTCCAGGTTACTTTATAATCGGTTGGCACCGGTTTAAAATAGGTATCATATAATTTACCGCCATGTACTTTGATCAGTTTGGTGGTTGAGGTAGCGTGCGACCAGTTATACTTCAAATCGGCAAATACAGGCTTGATAATAAAAGGTTCTGCGGCATCCGCCTCAATAGCTTTGCGGGTTAGTTTTTCGGTTTCAATGCTGGTAATGCCCAATGAGCCTGTGGTGCTGGAGAATGGTATACGGTGAACCAGTTTTACCTTACGACCTGATAAACGCATACCTTCCATGTAAACCTCGCGCATCCAGTCTTCGCGCCCTTGCGAGGTCATGCCGCCCATACCTTCGCCTAAAGTATAACCCAAACCGGTAAGCTCCGGGTATTCCTGCAGGGTTTGGGTAATGCTTTCGCGGGTGTAGCGTTTTACAATTTCGGATGTATCGCCATTTAAAAAGAAATCATGATCTAAATTAAGCGGGTTGGTATGGTGCGCCTTAGCAAACGCCGGACTAACAAAAATATTAAATGGTATCAAATATGTATCAATACCCCGCTCCTTAGCCATGCCAAATATGCCATGAAACAGCTTTTGCCACTCTTTCAATTCAGCATCTGTAAACTGTGTAGCCTCAGGGAAGTTTTTGGCTTTGATCATATAGTTAAAGGGGTGCAGGTCCCATAAGCTAAGCGCGTTTAGCCGGTTATCAACCATCATATCCAAAAACGCTCGCCAGTAGTTCAAATCGCGGCAGGTGGCGTAGTGCTGGTCGAGTGCTTCGCTGTGGCGATAGGTATCCCAGGGCATATCGTACTTAACGGCACGTAATAAAAAGTGTGCTTTTTCGCCGTGCGCTTTTATGTTTTGCAGGGCGATGCCGTTGCCCAGGTCTTCGGCAATAGAAAGGCTGCCGTATATCATTCCTGTACCGTCGCCGCCGGTTACGGTTATAGTTTTGCCTTTTGAGGTAACGTTGTAAGCTTCTTTGTCGAGTTTATTATCCTGTTTAATGGTGATTATATAAACCGGTGCTGCCGTTTTTAAGGTATAGCCTTTTTTCGTAAGCGCGGCACTAAGCCGTTGGGCGGCGTAGTTTGCCTGCGGCGATGTTTTATCAAATACCAGCTTAACGCCCTGCGCATAACAATTACAAATAAACGCGACCAACAAAGCGGCACAACAAATTTTTTTCATGAACAGGATCATTAATGGTTTACAGGGGGATCAACAGTAAAACTACTTATTACAGCGGATAATACAACAAATGGCGAACAATTTACCTTGTAAAATTTACGCAACAATATGCGTGTCAACTTGTTGATGTAGCAACAGTATGGTTATGAACACATCCGATATTTTATTACAAGCGCTTTACCTTTTTATTTTAGCCATCCCCGTTGCCTGTATTGCCTGGACGGTAACCCACGAAGAAGTTTTTAGAGAACCCCGCGAATACTGTATAAAACGCAGTAAGGAAGGCAAAACCATAGCCACACGCAAGTTTTTTTACCTGTTTACCTGCGAATACTGCTTTAGCCACTACGTAACCTTATTAATGCTGATCATTACCGGATACAAATTGCTGTATACCGATTGGCGGGGCTACCTCATAGCCGGTTTCGCGCTGGTTTGGATAGCCAATGTGTATATGAGCCTGTTTGGTATGATACGTATTGATATCAAAAAGGAAAAGTTGGAGTGTGAGGCGGTAGAAGAGGAGATAAAGAAGAAGGAGTGATTAACTAATGTGTCATCCTGAACTTGTTTCAGGATGACATGTGCAAATTAGACCACCTTGTGGGATGCCGAAATAAATTCGGCATGACAATGAAAAGAAATTAGTCCCTAATAGACGTGCAGGTTATAAATTGTCTAGAATTTTTCTGGTGATTATTGGACGAAAATCATTTTTTTTTCTTTGCCATAACTCAATTTTATGACCCTGGAAAACTAAGTCATATATCTTAGTTTTTGTTTCGTCTATTAAATTATCAATTGATGGCCTATATGAAGTGGGAAAGGACAATCCCATATATAGTCCAGTTAATGATTCATTAATTGAAAGGCACCTTTGAGCCGGGTCAAATATTAATAGCCTTTTTTCATTCTCATGCTCCCAATAAAGAGATTTATGCAAGAAAAGCTTCTTATACTCCTTTTTCACAAAAGCTTTAATACAATCTTTTTTTTCTAAAAGTGGATCGGCCCAAAAAACAGGGTTCTCTGAGGAACCGTAGCTGACAGGTTCAAAAACATAGTCAACTAATTGTTCTTTGTTTTCAACTACGAATTTATCAATGTCTATTTCTAAACAAATTCCGCGATGATTATCAGCATAATGAGCCCACATCATTTCATTTAAAACTCCTGTTTCGGGTTTTTCATTTACGAAACATATTATTTGTGAACTCAGTTTAACTTCGTGGCCGAGTTTATATTGAAGATCTATATGAGTTTCATGGCTGTATTCTTCAGGATACATATCCTGTAAACTTTTACCCCCACCACTAAAAGACCACAATTGATTTTCTTTTGGATCATTCATTTTGTCAAGACTATTTGTCTTTAACTGTTTTGTAGGAAGGATGTACTCTAACGCTTTTTCTAAAGTGGTATAATGATAGACTTTGCTCAAGGTAATTTTTTCTTTAAAATTAGTGAATATTAACTTTTCAAAAAATAACCCAATAAAAAAAGCCCCGATCTCTCGGAGCTTTTACCTTTATGCTTTCGCCTTTCAGCTTTAACCTTTCTTCGGATAATATTTAAAAGCTTTACCTATAAACTTAGCGTTTTCGCCCAATTCTTCTTCAATGCGAAGCAATTGGTTGTATTTAGCTATCCTGTCTGAGCGTGAAGCCGAACCGGTTTTGATCTGACCGCAATTTAAGGCTACGGCAAGGTCGGCAATGGTAGCATCTTCAGTCTCACCGCTACGGTGACTCATTACTGAAGTATAGCTATTGGTTTGTGCCAGGCTTACCGCGTTAATAGTTTCGGTTAATGAGCCTATCTGGTTAACTTTTACCAGGATAGAGTTGGCTGTATCCTCGTCAATACCCCTTTGCAGGCGCAATACGTTGGTCACGAAAAGATCGTCACCTACTAACTGTACTTTATCGCCAATTTTATCGGTCAATATTTTCCAGCCTGCCCAATCGTCTTCGGCCATACCATCCTCGATAGAGATAACAGGGTATTTGCGTGTTAATGAAGCCAGGTATTCTGCTTGCTCTTCGCTGGTGCGGATAGCGCCTTTATCGCCTTCAAATTTGGTATAATCGTATTTGCCGTCTTTATAAAACTCAGACGCGGCGCAATCAAACGCTAAACAAATATCAACACCCGGTTTGTAACCTGCTTTTTCTATCGCTTTTAAAATGGTTTCAACACCATCTTCGGTACCTTCAAAAGTAGGTGCAAAACCACCTTCGTCGCCAACTGCGGTTGAAAGACCGCGGTCATGTAATATCTTTTTCAGGTTATGAAATACTTCAGTTCCCCAACGTAATGCTTCCGAGAATGATGAAGCGCCAACCGGCATGATCATAAACTCCTGGAACGCTATAGGCGCGTCAGAGTGCGAACCACCGTTCACAATATTCATCATCGGGATAGGCAGGGTATTAGCGTTTACACCGCCAATATAACGGTATAAAGGCTGGCGGCTCTCCTGCGCGGCAGCTTTGGCAGCAGCAAGCGATACGCCTAATATAGCGTTAGCTCCTAAGTTGCCTTTGTTTGATGTACCATCAAGATCAATCATTATTTTATCGATGCTATTTTGATCAAATACATCAACGCCTTGTAGTTCTTTTGCTATAACATCATTTACGTTGGCAACGGCTTTTAATACACCTTTACCCATATAAACGGCTTTATCATTATCACGTAATTCAACGGCCTCGTGTACCCCTGTTGACGCGCCAGACGGTACTGCGGCACGGCCCAGGAAGCCATTTTCGGTTAATACATCTACCTCAATGGTAGGGTTTCCGCGCGAATCAAGTATCTGGCGGGCATGAACATCAATTATTATACTCATTGTATTGTTTTTGTAAGATTGTTTTAAAATGCTTAGTGTAATTTTTACACGCTACAATATTCAAATATACAATTTCAATTAAATTAAGTAAGAAATTACTTTATTATTAACAAAAATTTAATCTTACAATTCAACGCTGGTAGTCCTGCCATCTGTAACTACTCCCATTTAAACAGTTTTACAGCTGCGGCATATACTATAATACCCCATATACCCAATATTAAAAGCTGGTGACCTACATCAAATAAACCTGCCCCTTCAAAAGCTACTTTACGTAAAGCATCGTTTAAATAAGTTAACGGTAAAGCACGACTTATTGGCTGCAACCAACCGGGGAAAGCGTTTATAGAAAAGAATGTACCTGACAATAAAAACTGCGGCAACGTAATAATATTAGCTATCGGCGGTACCGTGCTTTCATTTTTGGCTATACCCGATACCACAAAACCGAAGCCCATAAATACTACTACACCTATAAAGGAGAGGACAAGCATATTAAGCACCGTGACCAGCCCATGCACGAGCGTAAAGCCAAAGAAGAAATGTCCTATACAAATGATAAATATGGCACCTATTAAAGCAAATACAATACGGGCAAGCGCCTCGCCCAAAACTATACTATAACGTTTAACCGGTGTTGCAAAAAAGCGTTTGATAACCAAGGTTATACGCAGGCTTAAAAACACAAAGGCGGTACCAAAAACGCCTGTGCTTAACAACGAGAAGCCCAACTGACCAGGCAAAATAAAATCAATGGTTTTATACTCGCGGCCCTGTACAGTGGTTTCCTTAAGTTCGGCTACGGCAGGGGGCGGAGCCGGGTGTCCAAACGTGTTTATACCGCTAAGTATGTTGTTCAATATTGTTTTAAATATATTGCCCTTTTCGGTTGAGGCTTTGGTGTAATGCACATTTACCGTATAAGGCGGCTTTGATTGATTTTTTTGCACATCAATAATAGCATCTATACTTCCCTTCTCCAAACTCTTCGCCATTTCAGCATCGCTCATATTGGTAATTAGGTGGATAACTTTTACATTTTTTAATGCCTGATAAACCGGGCTCAGGGTATCATTGGTTTTGGCTACGCCCACGTCAACAGTAATGCCGCCGCCGCCAATAAAGCCAAACACCAATATAAATATCAGCGGGAACAATAAACTAAATACCACCGCCGAAGGGCTGCGGACTATAGAACGAAAACTTGCTTTGGCAATAGCCAGTGTAGCGCGGGTATTACTGTATGGTTTGTTTGTTGTCATTGGTCATTGTGTCATTAGGTCATTAAATCATTTTAACTGCAAACTGTCAACTGCAAACTGACTATCCTTCTCGCCATTCCTTACCTGTCATATTAATAAACACATCTTCCAGGTTGGCCATTTTAACTTCTTTTTTACGCTCAAAGCCCGATTCTACCAGTTTATCAATAAAATTGTCGGGCGTATCAATACCTATAATGCGGCCACCATCAACAAATGCCACACGGTCGCATAGTACTTCGGCCTCATCCATATAATGTGTGGTAATAACTACGGTAGTGCCATTGTCGCGTATCTCGCGTATCAGGTCCCATAGGTTACGGCGCGCCTGCGGATCAAGACCGGTGGTAGGCTCATCCAAAAAAACTATACGCGGGTTATTTATAAGTGTGGTAGCTATAGAGAAACGCTGCTTTTGCCCGCCCGAAAGCTCCTTGTATTTAGCTTTGGCTTTATCGGTTAACGCTACCTTCTCCAACATCTCCATTGGGGTTTTGTCAATACCATATAACCCGCAAAATAGAACAATCAATTCTGACAGGTTTAGGTTAGGATAATAGCCTGCGGCTTGTAGCTGTACTCCTATGCGCTTTTTTATGCTATCGGCATCCGCTTCTATATCAAATCCATCAACAGTTATATGGCCCGAGGTTTTATCGCGCAGGGTCTCAATAATTTCAAGGGTGGTAGTTTTCCCGGCGCCGTTAGGGCCAAGCAGGCCAAATATTTCGCCCTCGTAAACTTCAAAGCTGATGTCTTTTACAGCGTTAAAATCGCCATAATTTTTTACCAGGTTTTTTACGGTGATAATAGGTTGTTTTGCCATAGTACAAAAATGGTTTACATAATTGGATTTTTCGCTATAAAACGCTTAAATAATATCATATTTAGTTAATAAACCCATACTATTTAACTAAATGCCCTACCATTTGTACAGCCAACAGTGCTGTAGTTAAAAACTTAGCAAGCAATATTAAAATTGATTTGGCTAAAAGTGTTTCCATTGTGTGTGATTTATACACCAAAAATGATATATAAACGCTTGCACACACAGGGCTTTTAGGTAAGCGACGGTAAAATGTCGGTGAAAGAGGGAAACCAATAGATAAATGTACTAAAGTGGACATTTAACAACCCGCGCTATTCAGGAGCTGTTAATTTTTTAGTATTTTTGATTAAACAGTATATAACTACCTGTAGTAATATGAAAATGCAAAGGAAGATAGAAATTGTGGTTAACCAGGTAAAAATGGATGACGAGGATACGCTCGATGTGTCATTTTGGTTGGACAAATCTCCTTCAGAGAGGCTTGCTGAAGTTTGTCGGTTAAGACGGAATTATTTTACCTGGGTTAACGGGTATTTCCCTGAAAAGATGGAAAAGGTGATTAGTCAAAGAAAAAATTAATGTTTGAACCCGATTTTGTAGATTTTATTGAACTTCTGAATAAGCACAGTGTAGATTATTTGATAATAGGAGCACACGCCCTTGCATTTCATGGCAGGCCCCGCCACACCGGCGATTTAGATATTTGGATAAAACCAAGTAAAGAAAACGCAAAAAAAATGGTGATTGTATTGAATGAGTTTGGATTTGGTGCGCTCGGACTTACAGAACCAGATTTTTTGAAAGAAGATTATGTTACTCAATTAGGTTACCCGCCATTACGAATAGACATTTTAAATAATATTTCGGGTGTTGAGTTTGATGATGCATATCCCAATAAAATAAACGGTGAAGTTGATGGGTTAAATGTGAATTTTATTAATATCAGTGATTTTATTAAAAATAAGGAAACCACGGGAAGGCAAAAAGATCTGGGTGATATCGCTGCGCTAAAAAGCAAAAGTAAAAAGCATTAAATACCCGGTATGCTTTAAAAAATCTCTCCTTTGGCCATGCTTTGCACCGTTTCAGTATATCTGAAAATTCAATAACATAAAAGAGAGACCAAATTTGGTCTCTCTTTTATGTTATT
>NZ_JBDTJZ010000213.1:0-26061 GCF_039935595.1 Mucilaginibacter sp.
GTTTTGAAGAGTTAAAGGATGCGGATGCGGTTACTAAAGCTATTGAAAGCGAAGGAACTGTGTTTGTTATGGTAAATTCTGTTTGTGGTTGCGCTGCTGCCAATGCACGCCCGGCTGCACGCATGGCTGCCCAAAGCGAGAAACATCCTGATAAATTTGTAACAGTTTTTGCTGGTATGGAAGCTGAAGCGGTAAACAAGGCCCGTGCCTACATGCTGCCTTATCCTCCGTCATCACCGGCTATGGCTTTGTTCAAAGACGGTAAGCTGGTTCATATTATTGAGCGCCATCAAATTGAAGGCCGCCCGGCCCAGATGATTGCCGATAATCTTATTGGTGCGTTTGAACAATATTGCTAATAGCCTATAGTTGATAGATCATGGTTCATGGTAATTTTACCATGAACCATGATCTATCAACTATGCCTTCTATTCTAATCTCTTCAATTTAATATTCCTGTACATCCAGATCCAATATATAATTGCCAAACTCATTTTGGTTGCTAAAATGTATGCCTGATCAGGCTACCGTAGTGCATTATTAATAATTGTTATATCAAAATATAGAGGAATCTGCGTTAGCGGCAACACCGCTACAATAAATTTATAGCAGCATTTGTAACATACCGATTACTTTATTGTCTTTTTATTTGTTTAAAAGTCTTATTTTCGCTTATAACAACTGATCTTATATGATAAAGAAAAACTATGCTGCCGGTATAATAATCGGTATACTATTGGCAACCGTTTCAATAACTCCTGCAAAAGCACAGCAAACAACTACTAGTGCACCGCCTGTTTATCGCGCTACTTCAACACGTATAAATGATCTAATACATACCAAATTGGACGTTCGGTTTGATTACGCCAAACAATACCTATATGGTAAGGAATGGGTGACCATTAAGCCGCATTTTTATCCTACAGATAGTTTAAGGCTTGATGCAAAGGGGATGGATATAAAAAATTTATCTCTGGTGCAAAATGGCAAAAACGTACCGCTAAAATATACTTATGATAGCTTAACACTGGCTATTAAGCTGGACAAAACTTATAGCAACAACGAAAAGTACACTATATATATTGATTATACTTCAAAGCCTAACCAACTTAAAGTTAAAGGCAGCGCTGCTATTAACGATGCCAAGGGTTTATATTTTATTAATCCGTTAGGCACTGAAAAGGATAAGCCAACGCAGATATGGACGCAGGGTGAAACCGAAAGCTCGTCAGCCTGGTTTCCTACTATTGACAGGACTGAGCAAAAAACAACAGACGAAATTAGTATGACCGTTCCGGCCAAATATGTTACCCTTTCAAACGGAAGACTGGCAGCACAGAAATTAAATGCAGACGGTACACGCACCGATACCTGGAAAATGGAATTGCCGCACTCGCCTTACCTGTTTATGATGGCTGTTGGCGATTTTAAAATTTATAAAGACAAATGGCGCGATAAAGAGGTGAGCTATTATCTTGAACCTAAATATGCGCCATATGCCAAAGAGATTTTTGGTCAAACCCCTGAGCTTATTGATTTTTATTCAAAAACCCTGGGTATAGATTACCCGTGGAATAAATATTCACAAATTGTGGTGCGCGATTATGTGAGCGGAGCCATGGAAAATACCACAGCTACATTGCATGGCGAATATGTGCAATTAACACACCGCGAATTACTGGATGCCTATTATGACCAGGGGCGCAGCACTATTGCACATGAGCTTTTTCATCAATGGTTTGGCGACTATGTTACCGCAGAAAGCTGGAGCAACTTAACGGTAAATGAATCATTTGCTGATTTTAGCGAAATGCTTTGGGCCGAACATAAATATGGGCAGGACGAAGCCGATGCACATAGCTATAGCGCCATGCTGAGCTATCTGCGCGACCCGGATAACAAAACCAAAAACCTGGTGCGCTTTTATTATGACGATAAAGAGGATATGTTTGATGCCGTTACTTATAACAAAGGCGGGCGCATATTAAATATGCTGCGTAACTACCTGGGTAAAGACGCTTTTTATAAAGGATTAAATATCTATTTAAAAACAAACGCTTTTAAAGCAGGCGAGGCACAGCAATTACGTCTGGCACTTGAAGAAGCAAGCGGACGCGACCTTAACTGGTTTTTTAACCAATGGTATTATGGCGCGGGCAACCCCGAACTAAAAATTACCTATAAATGGGATGAAGGTACTAAAACCCAAACCGTTTACCTGCAACAATTACAAAAGGGCCAAACATTTACTTTGCCTATGGCTGTTGATATTTATGTAAACGGAAAAAAAGAGCGTCACCTGGTTTGGATGCGTCGCGCCGCAGATACGCTAACTTTTAAAACAACTTCAAAACCAGATCTGGTAAATGTAGACGGAGATAAGGTTTTATTGGCAGAAAAATCAGACAATAAAACCCTGAGTGAATATGTTTACCAATACTTTAACGCGCCGCTATACCTGGATCGGTTTGAAGCCATTGATGCAGCTTTAGCCGTACAGAATGACAAAGAAGCCCAGCGTGTATTAATTGCCGCTTTAAAGGATAAGTATTATGGCCTGCGCATTAAGGCTATAAAGGGGTTAAATATGGCCAATGACGATGTGCGCAATGCGGCCCAGTCAATTTTAACATCATTGGCCCAAACTGACGACAATACCCTGGTGCGGGCAGCAGCTTTAAATATATTGGCTAAATTAAAAGTGCCCGGAAACATGCCATTGTTTAAACAAGCGTTAAACAGCGAATCATACGCTGTACAAGGGGCGGCTTTAATTGGCATCGTGGCACTTGACCCCGCACAAGGATTTACATTGGCTAAAAACTACGAAAAAGATACCCGTGGCGCATTAACCGCTGCAATTATACATGTTTATGCCACCAATGGCAGTGCAGATCAATGGCCTTTTGTTTACGATGCATTTGATAAAGCCGATATACAAACCAAAGTTACCCTGGTACGTGAATTTGCCGGGATGATAGTCCGTGTTAACAATTCGGCCTATGCACAGCAAGGCATAGCTCAGGTAAAAGATATGGGGGTAAAATACAAGTCGTTGGCAACTGCTATATCCGGTTTGTTGCAAAGCTTAAAAGCGCCGCTAACACAGCATAATGATACTGCGTCTGTACAGGCTATAGACGAAGCTGTAAAAGAACTTGGCAACAAATAAATTTAGTTTAACGCTATTTAACATTTAGCAATAAATTTTTTAATTAATTTAGTTATACCAAATAAACCGCATTATGAAAAAGGTATTATTTTTATTTATGTTGATAGTTGTAGCATCTAAAATTAAAGCACAGTCGTTGCAAACACAAACGTTCAATAATGTGCTGATACATTCAGTTGACACGTTACCTGGCGACTACTTTTCTAAAATGTATTTCAACAGGACCTCTGATAGCCTAAAAAAAGCGCATTACCCGCTGCATTTATTTACCGATTCGGAAAAAAGCAGACTTTTTTTAAACCAATATGCTTATGACTGTATGCCCATTGCTAAATTGAGCGGATACTCGAAAATGCCAATTATAAAACCAAATATTAACTCAAAAATGCCAATATTATATTTGGATGACCCCAATAAAAGATTGAAATTAAAAACAGGGCTAAAGCCGTAAGTGCCTGTTTTAAAATATAAAAAGCTAATAAAAAAATTTTAGAATAAAAACAGTAAGGCTAAACCCACAGCCACGCCATAAAAGCAATTTGTAATTGCCTATCAGGTTTATTTAAGCAGGCGGTTTTTTAATGGGTAGTCGCTATTTAATAATTTGCCCAGGTAAGGTGAATCTAAAGCGTCTTTAAATGCCCTAGCGTGCCTTGGGTGGTGCATATCGCTTGATATAAAATCAATTAAGTTATTATCAACTAATGCTTCGGCCTTTTTTTTAATGGTTTTGCCATAGTAGCCGGTTAAGGATATAGTATTTAATTGCATATTACAGCCCCAACCCCGCAGGTTGGCAATGGCGTCAATATTCATATAAGAATATCTTTCCGGGTGTGCCAATATGGGTTTATATTCTCCCCATTCCATCATTTTTTGTATAACGGTATAAGCGTTAGGTGGCGGGCTCATAAAAGGATATTCAAAAAGCACGTAATTATCGCCCATTGTCATCAGGCTGAGTTTATTAATCATGGGCTCAAAGGTCTCATCAAAATAGTGCTCGGCTGCGGCCTGTATTTCAATGTCAATGCCTTGCTTAACTAATTCGCCTTTTAATAGGATAAGCGCAGCATTAATGGTTTCGGGCGTATTTTTATAAAAATCAGCCATAATGTGAGGGGTAGCAATAATTTTTTTTATTCCCAGCTCCATCATCTTTTTAATTAAAAAAATAGAATCTTCGGGCGTTTTTGCGCCATCATCTATCCCCGGTAAAACATGCGAATGCATATCAACCCCAATAGATCCATAATTTAAAGCTGAACTACTGTTAAACGGATTTTTCTTAAAAAATGAAAACATTATCTGTTACTATATTGCTCTGTATAATAATCCTGGTAATGACCTGATGTTACATCATTTAACCACTCTTCATTAGTCAAATACCAATCAACTGTCTTTTTAAGCCCTTCTTCAAACGTTATGCTAGGCATCCAACCCAATTCTTTTTGGAGCTTGCCTGAGTCAATTGCATAACGCAGATCATGACCTGCCCTATCAGTTACAAAAGTAATTAACTTAGCCGACGCTCCCAATGGCCTGTTTAACTTTTGGTCTAATATAGTACATAATAGTTTAATCAGGTCAATATTTTTCCATTCATTATGGCCGCCAATATTATATGTTGATCCTGATTGTGCCTTATGAAATATCAAGTCGATAGCGCGTGCATGGTCTTCTACCCACAACCAATCGCGTATATTTTCTCCCTTACCATATACAGGCACAGGTTTATTTTGTTTTATATTGTGTATGGCCAGCGGTATCAGCTTTTCGGGAAAATGGTATGAACCGTAATTGTTTGAGCAGTTTGATATAACTGTATCCATACCATAAGTGTCATGATACGCTCTAACAAAATGGTCAGAACTGGCTTTTGAGGCCGAATAAGGCGAATGTGGATCATAAGCGGTTGTTTCGGTAAACATACCGTCTTCGCCCAATGTGCCATAAACTTCATCTGTTGATACATGATAAAACCGGGTTTTATCATATTTGCCGGCCCAGTTGGTGCGCGCAGCATTCAATAAGTTTACCGTGCCTACCACATTGGTCATTACAAACTCCAGCGGGTTGGTTATTGACCTGTCTACATGCGACTCGGCTGCTAAATGTATTATGGCATCCGGCTGCTCATCTTTAAACAGCTGATCGATAAAAACCATGTCTACTATATCGCCTTTTATAAATTTGTAATTAGGTGCGTGTTCAACATCTTTTAAATTAGCTAGATTGCCCGCATAAGTAAGCTTATCCAAATTAATAATAGCATACTCAGGATAGTTCCTTACAAAACGCCGCACCACATGCGACCCAATAAAACCGGCACCTCCGGTAATTATTATTTTCTTCATTCAATAGTATATTATAACGGATTACTTGAAATATATTTTTCCCACTCCCAGGCCGACAGCATCATGGTATTAATATCCAATTCGGTTTGCCATTTCAATTCATTTTTTGATTTGGTAACATCGCCCCAAATTTTTTCAATATCACCGGCTCGGCGGGGCCCTATTTGGTAATTTAGTTTAACCCCGGTTGTTTGCTCAAAAGCATTAATAATTTCCAGTACTGAATTTGCATTACCTGTGCCTATATTAAACACATCATAGCCGGCAAACCCATCGGTTGCCATTAACTTAAAGGCAGCAACATGGGCTTTGGCAAGGTCAACTACGTGTATATAATCGCGCAGGCAACTGCCATCGGGTGTATTATAGTCATTGCCAAATACTGTTATTTTTTCGCGCTTGCCAATGGCGGTTTGTGTGATATAAGGCACCAGGTTTTGTGGCACGCCAATAGGCAACTCGCCAATTAGTGCTGATTCATGCGCACCCACAGGATTAAAATAGCGTAGCGAAATAATTTTATACTTACTGCCGGCCGCTATAATATCCTTTAAAACCTCCTCGGCAATTTGTTTAGTATTGCCATAAGGCGATTCTGCGGGCTTAACCGCGGCGCTTTCGGTTACCGGCAAACTATCGGGCTGCCCATAAACAGTACAGCTTGATGAAAATACTAGATTAATAGGTTTGCCATCATAGGCAGTTAAAATATTAAATAACGAATAAAAGTTATTACGATAATATTTTAATGGTTGCTGTACCGACTCGCCAACCGCCTTAAATGCAGCAAAGTGAATTATACCTGAAATATCCGGCTCAGCCAGGGCAAAAGCCTTAACACCCAGCTCGTCTGTTAGGTCAAGCTTGTAAAAGGTCGGCGTAAACCCTATAATTTTTGTAAGCTGGTCTAATATTTTAGGGTTGGAGTTTGAAAGGTCGTCCACTATAATAGGCTCATAACCGGCATTTACCAGTTCAACAACGGTGTGCGAGCCAATAAAACCTAAACCTCCGGTTACTAATATCTTTGCCATTAGCGTTACTGTTTGTTATAATAGGTAAAATCTTTATGTTGAATTTCTTTTTCGGGCAATGATTTAAAGTATTCGTAGGTGATCTTTAACCCCTCGCTTCTTGAAACTTTTGGTTCCCAGCCCAAAATAGCTCTGGCTTTGGTAATGTCAGGGCGGCGCTGTTTAGGGTCATCGGTAGGTAACGGCAAACTTATCATTTGCTGGTCTGTGCCTGTTAATTTGATGATCTCTTCGCCAAATTGGCGTATGGTAATTTCATCCGGGTTGCCAATATTCATGGGTTGTGCATAATCGCTATGCAATAACCTATAAATGCCTTCTATCAGGTCATCTACATAGCAAAACGAACGTGTTTGCGATCCGTCGCCAAACATGGTTAAAGGCTCGCCCCGCAATGCCTGACCAATAAATGCAGGTAGTACACGCCCGTCATTAAGCCGCATACGTGGGCCATAGGTGTTAAATATTCGTACTATACGGGTTTCTAAACCATGAAAGGTGTGATAAGCCATTGTTATGGCCTCCTGAAAACGTTTTGCTTCGTCATATACACCGCGCGGGCCTACAGGGTTAACATTACCCCAGTATTCTTCGGGTTGAGGGTTTACATTAGGGTCGCCATAAACCTCGGATGTTGATGCTATAAGCATCCTTGCACCCTTTGAACGCGCTAAACCAAGCAGGTTATGCGTACCCAATGATCCTACTTTTAAGGTTTGAATGGGAATCTTTAAATAATCTATAGGGCTAGCCGGTGACGCAAAATGCAGGATGTAATTTAGTTCGCCGGGTACGTATACAAACTTGGAAACATCATGGTTATAAAATTCAAAGTTTTCCAGCTTAAACAAATGTTCAATATTACGCAGGTCACCGGTTATCAGGTTATCCATACCAATAACATGATAGTCCTCTTTAATAAACCTATCGCATAAGTGCGAGCCTAAAAACCCCGCTGCTCCTGTTATTAATATTCGTTTGCGTGCCATTAGTTTATCAGTTTCCTCCCGATACTGTTATAATAGTAGCCGCAGTCTATCATTTTTTGCAGATCATACAAATTCCGCCCGTCAAAAATAACTTTAGCTTTTAATAATTTCTCCACCATGTCAAAATCTGGTGTTCTGAAAACCGACCATTCTGTTAATATTAGCAGCGCGTCGGCATCGTTTAATGCCTCATACTGATTTTCGGCATATGCAATTTTGCCACCAAACACACCTTTAACGTTGTTCATTGCTTCTGGGTCAAACGCGGTTATAGTTGCGCCTGCGGCTAGTAATTCTTCAATGATATACAAAGCAGGAGCTTCGCGAATATCATCCGTTTCCGGTTTAAACGCAAGCCCCCAAATAGCAAATTTCTTGCCTTTCGGGTCGCCTTTATAATATTTTTTAACCTTTTCAACCAACACCGTTTTCTGGATGTAATTAACATCCATAACTGCGTTCAGAATCTTAAAATCATAGCTATAATCATGAGCCGATTTTGCCAGAGCCTGTACATCTTTTGGGAAACAACTGCCACCATAACCGATGCCAGAAAACAGGAAGCGTCTGCCAATACGGTCGTCCGCACCAATACCGCGACGCACCATATCTACATCAGCGTCAACCAGTTCGCAAAGGTTTGCTATCTCGTTCATAAAGGATATTTTGGTGGCCAAAAATGAATTGGCTGCGTATTTTGTCAGTTCAGATGACCGCTGATCCATAAAAATAATGGGGTTACCCTGGCGCACATAAGGACCATATAGTTCGGCCATTAATTTACGAGCCCTTTCGTCAAGTGTTCCTACCACAATACGATCCGGTTTCATAAAATCATCAACAGCTACGCCTTCACGCAAAAATTCGGGATTTGATACCACCGCAAATTCTGCGTTTGTATGTTCCGTTAAAACTGCTGTTATTTTATCCGCGGTACCTACCGGAACGGTTGATTTGGTTACAATTACTTTATAATCTGTAATTAATTTAGCTATGTCTTTAGCTGCGCCCAACACATAGCTTAAATCAGCGGCACCATCACCACCCGGAGGGGTTGGTAATGCCAAAAATATGATGCTGGCTTCTGCTATAGCGTCAACAAGTGTGCTGGTAAATTGCAACCTGCCCTGGTTAATATTTCGATGAAAAAGTAATTCCAGGCCCGGTTCGTATATCGGAAGCTGGCCATTTTGCATCTTTTTAACCTTTTGTTCATTTATGTCAACGCAGATAACCTGATTACCGGTTTCGGCAAGACAGGTGCCTGTTACTAAACCCACGTATCCGGTACCAACTACGGCAATCTTCATAAATAATTAATATAATATTTGTTACTACTTTTATGGCGACGAAGATAATAATTTATAACCGAAATGCTGTTACTGTATAATACCGGGTTAAAGCTGTATATGCTGGCTATCTATATCGCTTCCTTTTTTAACAGCAAAGCAAAGCTATGGTTAAAGGGCCGTAAACAAGTATTTAAATATGAAGATAAAAGTATTTGGTTCCACTTTGCATCATTAGGAGAGTTTGAACAAGGACGCCCGGTTTTAGAGGTACTAAGACGGCAACATCCTGATAAAAGGATAATTATTACTTTTTTTTCACCTTCGGGATATGAGATCAGAAAAAATACACCGCTTGCTGATGCCGTTTATTACCTGCCTTTAGATAGCGCTAAAAATGCACAGAAGTTTATAGATACCATTAACCCCGAATTGGCCATATTTACCAAATACGAATACTGGTATCATTATTTTAATGAGCTGCAAAAGCGCAATATTCCTTTATATATTATATCGGGTATTTTTAGGCCCGAACAGATTTTTTTTAAATGGTATGGCGGCCTGCACCGTAAAATGTTAAGTTTTGTAATGCGTTTTTTTGTACAGGACGAACAATCAAAACAGTTATTACAACACATTAATATTACCAACGTTACCATTAGCGGCGACACCCGGTTTGACCGCGTTTGGGCCAATGCACAAAAGCCCAAACCCCTACCGGAAATTGCGGAATTTGTTAACAGCAGAAAGGTGTTTATTGCCGGTAGCACCTGGCCCGAAGATGAAAAACTATTAGCCGGAATAATTAAAGATTACCCTGACTGGAAATTTATAATCGCCCCGCATGAAATAAACGAGGATAGGATAAATAATCTTATCCATTTATTCCCATCAAACTCAGCTATCAAATACTCTCAATTCAAATCTCAGATCTCAGATCTCAGATCTCAAATCTTAATTATTGATAACATTGGGATGCTGTCCTCTTTATATCAATATGGCCAAATTGCTTATATAGGGGGTGGGTTTGGCGCGGGCATACACAATACACTGGAAGCCGCCGCTTTTGGTTTGCCGGTTATATTTGGGCCCAACTATTCAAAGTTTAAAGAAGCACGTGACATTATTACTTTAAAAGCCGGCTTTAGTATTGCCGATAAAACCGAATTAGCAGTTGCCGTTAATGCGTTGGTAAATGATGAGCAATTTTATACTTATGCCCATAAGCA
Organism: Mucilaginibacter sp.; assembly: GCF_039935595.1. Lineage (GTDB taxonomy): Bacteria > Bacteroidota > Bacteroidia > Sphingobacteriales > Sphingobacteriaceae > Mucilaginibacter. Next base: position 10,071 of record NZ_JBDTJZ010000213.1, read on the forward strand.
AATTAAAAAGTATGTGGAAGAGCATACAGGAGCTACCCATACCATTATTGAACACATCAATATTAATAACCAATAGATAAGTTATATTTGTTGCTTAACCCCCTTAGGTAATAAATGAAGGTTGCCGGTTTTACTTTTATCAGGAATGCTGTAAAAAATGATTATCCTATTGTAGAGGCAATAACGTCTATACTACCCATTTGCGACGAGTTTATTGTGGCTTTGGGAAACTCTGAAGATGAAACCGAACAATTGATCAAAGGGATCGGATCGCCCAAGATAAAAATAATAAATACTACCTGGAACGAGAGCATACGCAATGGTGGTGCCGTTTTTGCAGACGAAACCGATAAAGCCTTCGCTGCCATATCGCCCGATGCCGACTGGGCCTTTTACATACAGGGCGATGAGTGTGTACACGAAAAATACCTGCCCCTTATTAAAAAGGAGATGGAGGATAATTTAAACGACCCTAATATTGAAGGGCTGCTATTTAAATATCTGCATTTTTACGGCTCGTATAATTATTACGGACATTCGCGCCGCTGGTACCGCCGGGAAATACGCGTAATAAGAAATAATAAAGCTGTACATTCTTACCGGGATGCGCAAGGCTTTAGATGGGAGGATCGGAAAATAAACGTTAAACTGATTGATGCTTATATTTACCATTACGGCTGGGTTAAACCGCCATCGGGCTTAACCAATAAACTGCGTAACTTTAACAGGTTTTATCATGATGACGACTGGATGGCCCAAAACCTGCCTGATACATTCGAGTTTGATTATAGCCATAAAAACCCCGACAGGCTAGTCTCTTTTACAGATTCGCATCCGGCGGTAATGCAAAAGCGTGTTGCATCCATTAACTGGAACCTGAATATTGACCTTAATGGGTTGAATAAAAAAATGACCTTCCGCCGTAAAATCCTGCAAAAAATTGAAGATTTAACCGGCTGGCGCATAAGTGAGTATCGTAATTATAAAATAGTTAAGTAAGCGCGTGAGCAAAAAGAGCATATCCATAGTTATACCCAATTATAACGGGCGCAATTTGCTGGAAGCATACCTGCCCTATACTTTTATAGCTATTGAAAATGCCGGGGTAGATTACGAAATTATTGTAGTGGATGATGCCTCGACAGATGCCTCGGTTGAATATATTAAGGAAGCCTTTCCTTTGGTAAAATTAATGGTCAATCCGCAAAACAACGGCTTCTCATACACCTGCAACCAGGGGATAGGTGCGGCACAGTACGAATTAATATTATTGCTAAACTCGGATGTTAAACTAAGCCTCGATTATTTTGAGCACCAATTTAAATATTTTGAGGCCGAGGATACCTTTGGCGTAATGGGCCGTATTATTGATATGGAGGGCGACCATATACAGGATGCAGCCCGCCTGCCAAAATTTAACGGCCTAAAGTTAAAAACGGCTTATTTTTATTATACTGATAAACCTGATGATAAATTATATACTTTCTATTTATCGGGCGCTAATGCTTTAATTGATGCCGCCAAACTAAAACAGGTAGGTGGTTTTTATGAGTTATTTTCGCCATTTTATTGCGAGGATATGGAGCTAAGTATAAGGGCATGGAAAGTGGGTTGGAAATGCTATTATGAGCACCAAGCTATTTGCCGCCACCAGGTATCGGCTAGTACAAAAAACTATAAAACGGCCCAATGGGTAAAAAGTATTTATTACCGCAACCGCTTTTACCTACACGCTTTGCATTTAGACGGCTTGGCGCTATTGGGCTGGTATATTCAAATTACGCTAATAGATATGCTGCCCAAATTGCTTGTCGGTCAGTTTTGGATATGGAAAAGCTATATTGAGTTATTTAAAAACAGTACATTGATCAAACAATATAAAAACCGATTAAAGAACTTGTTGGCCGAAAACAATAGCCAAATAACTATTTTTAATGTGGTGGATAAAATTAACGACTCAGTAGCTAATAAAAACATTACCCGCTTTGATGTATAATGCTTTTGTATTTATATTTATTTAAACGATACTTGAGGCATATATGCCAAACCTATTAGATGTAATTTGTAATTAATTAGACATGGCCTTGAATATTGCCCGGGTTGTAAACGAGCCTGTTTACCCTTTTGAATTTTCAATATGTACATTAGTTACCCGGCACCAGGAGTACCAGGAAATGCTTGCATCTTTTTTAAATAAAGGGTTTGACGAAACTAACTGCGAATATCTTTACATTGATAATACCGCCGACTGTCAATATGATGCATATAAGGGCCTTAACCAATTTTTGCAGCAGGCAAAAGGTAAATATATTATTATTTGCCATCAGGATATTATAGTGCATGACCACGACAGAGAACACCTGGTAAATAAAATTAATGAGATAGAAGCATTAGATAAAAACTGGAGCATATTGGCCAATGCAGGTGGTGTAAATTTTAAATGGATAGCTACTAATCTAACCCAGGCATCGGGCAATCAAATTAAAGAAAAACGCCTGCCCCTTTTAACAAAAACTATTGACGAAAATTTTATTTTGGTAAAAAGCAGCGCCAACCTGGCTTTATCTAACAATCTTTCGGGGTTTCACATGTATGGACCTGACCTTTGTTTAGTGTCCGATATTTTAGGGTTTAATAGTTATATTATTGATTTTAACATCACGCATAAAAGTAATGGCAATGCCGATGCGTCATTTTTTATCAGCAAAAAAGCATTTATTAAAAAGTACAATCATGCTCTAAGGGGGCGGTTTATGGCTACTACTATTACCCGTTTTTATATATCAGGCAATTGGTTTACAGCATGGGTATATAATTTTCAACCCATCAAATTTTTGGTTAGGCAGTATTATAAATTCTTTCGGCATAAAAAACGGTATGTCCCCAAAAAATAAGCGTTTGTGATTTAAACATGGCTAATACTAATCCTTTAAATTTTAAGGTAACAATAATAACCGTTGTTAAAAACGCAGATAAGGTAATTTTGCGGTTATTTAACAGCGTAAGAAAGTGTAAAACAGCCGATGTGGAGTTTATGGTGTTGGATGGATTAAGCACCGACGGTACCATTGACTTGATTAAAAAAAATCTGGACATTATTGATATCTGGAAAAGCGAAGCTGATACAGGGATTTATGATGCTATGAATAAAGCCGTAAAAATGGCACACGGAAAATGGCTGATTTTTATGGGTGCCGATGACGAGCTTTTAGAGGGGTTTGAGCAAATTATATCGTTGTTAAGTGATCATGATGCGGTTTACTATGGCAAGGTGTTTTTTCATAATACAATAGTTACCGGCAAAATTGAGAACGATTACAGATTAACCAAAACAAACATTTGCCATCAGGCTATATTTTACCCTAAAAGCGTTTTTAAAAAATATAGCTATGAAACGGAGTATATAAAATGCGCCGACTATGTTTTAAACCTTAAATTATGGGGCGATGATGATTTTAAATTTATTTACTGCGATTATTTAATAGCCAATTTTCCGCAAGGGGGATTTTCAACCCATACAGCTGATGTTGCTTTTGATACTAACCGGGATAACCTTTTTAAAAAATATTTAAGCCCCACAGCCTATTACCGGCATTTGTATCGTACAACTGGTGCTTTTAATACCCTGCTACGTTTTATATTAAATAAATAATGGCCCAAAACAGGAATTTATTCAGGCTCACACGCTTTATAGTATTAAAGTTGCCGTCGCTGTTTAGATTTTTTTCAAAATTTAAGACCCCTGAAAAAAGAATACTCATTATAAAGACCGATGCCATTGGCGACTACATGCTTTTCAGGAACTTTATAGAAGTTGTAAAAAATGCTCCGCTTTATGCCGGCTACGAAATTGACTTATTGGCAAACCCGCAGTGTAAAGATGTTGCCGTAAAATACGATGCCGGGTTTATTAACCAATTCTTTTTCACCCGGACCGATGATTTGGATTATCAGCCTGCAAAAACACTAAATTTAGGATGGAGGTTGTTTAAAAAAAACTATCATATTATTTTACACCCCACCTATTCTCGCACTTTAATTAACGATGGATTGGTTGGACTTGCTGCAGCCAGGCACGCCATAAGCTTTATGGGGAATACTGAACGTATAACCGAAAAGTACAAACTAAAAACAGATAAATTTTATACGCAAAGGTTTGCCCTGCCTACTGATATTTATTTTGAATTTGACAGGTCGGTCTTTTTCTTTGCAAATGTTTTAGGCCGGGAAGTTAAATTACCAGGACCATCCATAACTTATCATAAAAGCAACACAAAGGGTATTATTATTTTTCCGGGTGCGGGCGTGGTTAAGCGAAGCTGGCCCGCCGAAAACTTTTTGGAGCTTATAAAATTAGTGCGCGCCCAAACCGCTCAAACAATTTATCTTGCAGGTGGTCCTGCAGAAATTGCCATTGGCAGTTATCTGGAGCAAAACCTGCCGCCCCAAACAGTAATAAACTTAATTAATACAACCTCGTTACCCGCGTTAATTGACCTGATAGGAAATGCCACGTTAGTTATATCCAATGAAACAAGCGCCATACATATTGCATCAGCAACGCAAACTAAAACAGTTTGTATTTTAGGCGGCGGTCATTTTGGCCGTTTTGCGCCGTATCCACACCATATAGCATTTAAACCCCTATGCGTATATTATAAAATGGATTGTTACTACTGCAACTGGAACTGTAAATTTATTACAGCCAATAATGAGCCATACCCTTGTGTAAGTAACGTAGCGGTTCAAAATGTTTGGCAGGCTGTACAACCCCTTTTATAGCTACTGTGTAAACTTTTAATCCGCAACAGCATCCAACTAAACGGTTATTGATTAATTACTATTAGATTTGCCTTTTTAAAATTCTTTAATGAAGACATACTTCCGGCTTCTTTCGTTTGCAAACCCTATTAAAAAGTTTGCAATACCCTATGCCTTTACTACTATACTCTCTGTTATTTTTAGTACATTAAACTTAGCCTTACTTATACCCCTCCTAAATTCATTTTATAGCAAAACCGCAGCAGTAATACAAAAACCGGCCCATTGGTATGCTGCTATAGACCAATTTAATTATTACTCGCATTTAGCAAAAACACAATATGGCAAAAGTGGTGCATTAGAATTTGTATGTGCCGTAATTATTGCTTCCGTTTTGCTGGGTAACCTGTTCAGGTATTTGTCACAGCGTATAATGGAAAATCTGCGTATTCACACCTTGCTTAATCTGCGTAAAGCGGTATTCGATAATGTGATGAACTTACACCTGGGTTATTTTAGTAACGAACGTAAAGGTGACATTATCTCGAAGATAGCGTCTGATGTTCAAGTAGTACAATTTTCTGTTACGGGTACTTTACAGGTAGTGTTTAAAGAGCCCTTTCAGGTCATTGTTTTTATCATTGTTTTATTAAGATTATCGGTCCAACTAACTCTCTTTTCGGTGTTGGTAATTCCTATATCAGCCTTTATTATTTCATTAATTGTAAAACGTTTACGCAAGCAAGCAATAGAATCGCAACAATCTTACGGCACAATGATAAGCTACCTTGATGAAGCATTATCTGGGATAAAAGTCATTAAGGCCTTTAATGCCGTAGGTTTTATTAAAAACAAGTTTAATGACGAAAATAAAAATTACTCCCGAATTATTAGGTCTATGGCTAAACGCCAACAACTTGCTTCTCCTGTTTCCGAATCGTTGGGGATCATGATGGTTACCGGCATAGTATTGTATGGTGGCAGTTTGGTAGATAAGAACCTATTAGATCCCTCTGTATTTATAGGTTTTGTAGCTATATTCTCGCAGGTATTGCGACCTGCAAAAGCAATTTCTGATGCATTCAGTAATATCCATTCGGGTATAGCTGCGGGTGAGCGTGTATTGGCATTGATAGATGAGAAACCATTGATAAAAGACGCTCCGGATGCCACTGCAATAACTGCATTTAATGAAGGCATACATTTTAAAAATGTTTCTTTTGCATACGAAGAAAAGCCCATTTTATTGGGTATTAATTTGACCATACCTAAAGGAAAAACCGTGGCATTGGTTGGCCCATCAGGAGGAGGGAAATCCACCTTAATGGACCTGATTCCAAGGTTTATTGAACCTCAATCTGGCGAAATATTTATTGATGATAAAAATATAAACACGGTTACCGCAGAATCGCTAAGGGCTTTAACCGGTTTTGTTAACCAGGAGTCTATTTTGTTTAATGACACTATTTATAACAATATAGCTTTTGGCAAATCAGATGCAACGCCTGAGCAGGTTGAAGCGGCAGCCCGCATTGCCAACGCCCATAATTTTATAATTGAAACCGAAAACGGCTACCAAACCAATATTGGCGACCGTGGTACTAAATTATCGGGCGGGCAACGCCAGCGGATATGTATAGCCCGCGCGGTATTGAATAACCCACCAATTATGTTGCTGGATGAGGCTACATCAGCGCTGGATACCGAATCGGAAAAATTGGTGCAGGAGGCGTTGAACAACCTGATGAAAAACCGTACTTCGCTAATTATTGCGCACCGTTTAAGCACAGTTCAAAATGCTGATAGCATTGTTGTTTTAGAAAACGGCAGGATAGTTGAACAGGGTACGCACGCAGAATTATTAAAACATAACGGCGTATACAAAAGGCTTATTACCATGCAAACTTTTGAAAGCTAACCGGCTGCCTAACTAAAAAATGCTGTTTCTTTCGCTAATACTTCATTGGCCAGGCCTTCATCATTTTTATGGAATACGCATACATCATAATAAGGGAAAGCGCTTTCCTTTTTACGCATATAGTTATATAATTGTGTTATTGTTGCTGTATTATCTATAGTAAGGCTTAGTAACAACTTCCCATAATTATCATAAAACAATGCCGTGTTATAGCCCAGGTTATGCAATGAAGCAAATATGTCTGTCCCATTTTCACCTTGTTCTTCTAAATAAACGGCGTCGTATTCAAAAAATATAACGGGTTTTTGTTCTTTTATAAATCCTAAGCTACCGCGTAAAATTTTAAAATCAAATCCATCGGTATCTATCTTCAGCAGTTTAATATTTTGCAGGTTATTTTCGGTAGCCAGGTCATCTAACTTTGTAACTTGTATCTGTGTGCCGCTATTTTTATTTAAACGTGCGGTACCGTCGGTCACTTCGGTTCCGCCGTCTAACCTATGGGTAGCTTCGCCCAAAAATGTTTCAAACACGGTTACATCCTTAAATAAGCCCATGTTTTGTTTCAGCATTCCAACGTAAGTAGGTTCCCCTTCTACAGCGTATATGTGCTGCTTAACCCCATGTGAGCGTATTAATGCAACCGTATCGCCAATATTAGCGCCCACATCAATAATGCCATAGGTGGGGTATTTGCTCTCCAAGTATTTTGCAATGCGTGGTAAATTACGCGAGTAATACTTGTTATACTTTAAGTTATCTTCTACAGGGTGTATGCCATTAGCCAACAAACTATAATTTCCAACCTGCACCTGCTTAAACAGAGGTTGTTTCTTTTTTATCCCTAATAGTTTTCTTAATTTCATTGTATATAATTGTTTGATTTAAGGTATATAAGTTAATACAACGTTAAGCAAATCTCTTACCTGTCGAATTCTCTTAATGAAATTTAATCCCATAAATATGCCTTGGGAAAATCGTATGGGACAAAAATGATAAAAAATAATGACAAAGTATTTTATGCCTTGTCTTGATCTTGTTCAGTCGGCTACATCAATAAAAAAGGCTACCGGTATTGGTAGCCCTACAGTTTAAATCAATCAGGAGTGTTTTTAAAACTTAAAGCCCAGCCCTATTTGCCAAACCTGGTTACGGAAGGGTGGTACATAGGTGTTTGCGGCATAATCGGTTTTAGTAAAATCATAAGTGTAACGGCCCCTCAACTCTACGTTTCTGCCCAGATCAAAGCCCACACCGGCAACACCGGCTAAAATTGAACGATCTATCGGGTGTGCATTTTCATAATATTGCTGGTTGGTAACCACAAATCCGTTATCATAAGTATTGGTAGTATTCAGCAAATAGGAGAACTGCGGACCAACATAAATATTAAATATTGGTCCCACCTTAAATTTGGCCAATAAAGGCACGTCAATAAAATTAGTGCGTTGGGTAAAATTACCATTGTTAGTATACGTGGCATGTCCTTTTTGCGAGTATAAAACTTCAGGAGCAAATGATAACGGATAAAGTATTGGTAGGTCAAAAATAATACCGGCGTTAAACCCGGTTAGGTTACTGGTGCTATAGTTCGAGTTGTATGCACTAACAGTATTTGCAAAGTTTACACCGCCGGTAAATCCAATTTTAGGCTCGTAAAAACTATTGTAGGGCCTGGTTTGCACACGTGTAACTGTTGTACGCCTTGTGGATCGACCGTAATAGCGTCTTTGCGCGCTTACCGATCCAACAACCAGTAAGGCTATCGCCATCATAAAAATCTTCTTCATGTGTGTTTCATTTAAATGTTTTATAATTTTTTAGAACATTTTTTTTACTGAAGGTTTATTTAGCAAGTGATTTTTATTATTCGTTTTCATAAAAACGTTTAATAAACGGCATTTTAAATTACTTTTGGATATATGTTATTTGCGGCAAAACACTTTAAAAAGTTTCTTTTTATTTCTTTAAACCTTATTATGTTTTCTGCAGTAGCTCAACAGGAAACCTATATACAAGCCGTTTCGCAGCAAAACCATTGGGTCGATTCTGTTTTTAAACATCTTAACCGTAAGCAAAAAATAGCACAGTTATTTTTTGTGAGAGCACATACCAATAAGGGTAAAGCATATGAAGACTCTGTAGGCCGTGTAATTGACGATCAGCATATAGGTGGGTTGGTCTTTTTTCAGGGAGGGCCGGGCAGGCAGGCAAGCCTGATAAACACCTATCAAAAAATAAGCAAAGTGCCTTTAATGATAGCCATGGATGGCGAATGGGGTTTAGGTATGCGGCTGGATTCGACCATATCATACCCATACCAAATGACGCTTGGTGCCATACAGGACAATACTTTGATATACAAAATGGGCCAGCAAGTAGCTTATGATTATAAACGACTGGGTATGCAAATGAATTTTGGGCCCGATATGGATGTAAATAATAACCCCAACAACCCGGTTATTAACTACCGGTCATTTGGCGACAATAAATATAATGTGGCACAAAAAGGCATTGCTTACATGAAAGGGATGCAGGATGGCGGCATTTTAACTACAGCCAAACATTTCCCCGGGCATGGCGATACTAATGTCGACTCGCACCTCGAGTTGCCTTTATTGCCATTTACCCGTAAGCGATTGGATTCGCTGGAAGAATACCCCTTTCGCGAAGCGATTAAAGCCGGTATAAGCGGCGTTATGGTAGCGCACATGAGTATCCCCGCGCTGGATAGTACCAAAAACCAGCCATCTACCTTATCCAGAAAAATCGTGACCGGCATTTTAAAAGACTCGTTAGGCTTTAAAGGGTTAGTGGTATCTGATGCTATGGAAATGAAAGCAGTGACCAAATATTACCCCAATGGCGAAGCTGAAGTAAAAGCCTTTTTAGCCGGAAATGATATTATTGAACTATCGGAAAACTCAGAGAATGCTATATTAAAGATAAAGAAAGCCATACGCCAGGGCAAAATACCCATTGCCGAGTTTAATGCGCGTGTGAAAAAGGTATTGGCAGCCAAATATTGGTCCGGATTAAATAATTATCATGAAGTTTCTACCGTAAATTTACTTGAAGATCTAAACCGTAAATCTGCTAAAGATCTTGTTCAGGAACTAAGCGATGCAGCAGTTACGGCACTAAAGGGTAGTGCATCATCATTCAGGCTTAACCCGTTTGGAAAAACAGCTATTGTTAGTGTAGGTGTAAGTACGTTTACGCTTTTTCAAAAAGAGTTAGCGATATGGTACCCCGATTGCCATTTATTTACTATTGATAAAAATACATCCCTCGCCCAGCTTAACCAAACATTGGCTATGCTTAAGGATTACGACCAGGTATTTATGAGCATAAACGATACACGCACACGCCCGCAAAGCAGTTTGGATTATAGCTTTGCCGTTAAATCGTTTATAGGCAGTGTAGCTGGTTTTAAAAATTCGGTGGTTAGCGTTTTTGCCAATCCGTACACAATTGCAGGCTTACCCGGCATTGAAAAAAGCGGTGCCTTAATAGTTTGTTATCAAATGAGCGATGAATTGCAACGCGCGGCTGTGAAAGTAATAACCGGAGGATTAAAGCCAATGGGTAAATTGCCGGTTACTATCAATAGTTTGTTTGTTAATGGGGCAGGGATGGCATTGTAAACACTAACTGTTTTCTGACAACATCGTTACTGGTATTGGTGACTATTCTTGCTATCTTTACTAAACCATTATGCAATCAACCTTCAATAAATATAACCTAAAATTCCAGGAAGCATTAGCCACCCTGAACCCCGAGCAACTAGCAGCCGTAAATAAAATGGATGGCCCTGTTTTGGTAGTTGCCGGCCCCGGTACCGGCAAAACGCAGATACTGGCGGCGCGCATCGGCAAAATATTAACCTATACCGATGCCCGCCCCAACGAAATTTTATGCTTAACCTATACCGATGCCGGCGCTATTGCCATGCGCAAGCGTTTGTTTGAATTTATTGGGCCCGATGCCTATCGCATCAACATATATACATTCCATGCTTTTTGTAATGAGGTAATCCAGGAGAACCTGGAATATTTTGGCAAGCTGAATTTAGAGCCTTTATCTGATTTGGAATCGGCTATGCTGTTTCGCGAGTTGGTGGATGATTTCCCGAACGACCATTTGCTGAAGCGTTTTACCGGCGACATTTATTTTGACGTGCCGCGTTTACGTGGCTTGTTCTCTACCATGAAACGTGAGAACTGGGATCAGGCTATGATTGAAAAAGCGGTGCAGGAATACTTGGACGACCTGCCTAATCGCGAAGAATTTATTTACAAGCGTGCCAATGCACCACGAGGTATCAAAATAGGCGACCCCAAGCAAAAAGATATTGATGCCGCGCATGATCTGATGAAAAAACTATTGGTAGCAGTTGGAGAATATCAGCAATATGATGCCAAAATGAAGGCTCGTGGCCGGTATGATTATGATGACATGATCATTTGGGTACTTAAGGCCTTTCGAGAAAATGAGGATATGTTGCGTTTATACCAGGAACGCTATCAATATATTTTGGTAGATGAGTTTCAGGATACCAGCGGGTCGCAAAACGAGCTGCTTAAATTTTTGCTTAACTACTGGGAAACGCCCAACGTTTTTGTAGTGGGCGATGACGATCAGTCAATCTTCAAGTTTCAGGGAGCCAATATGAAAAACATATTGGACTTTGCTAATGATTATGTAAGTACGTTATCTACAATTGTGCTTAAGCATAACTATCGCTCCAACCAGCATATTTTAGATATTTCAAAAGCGCTTATTAATAATAACCGCGAGCGTTTAACCAAGCAGTTATCGCTTGATAAAAATTTAAAAGCATCGCATTCGCGGTTTGAGAATGAGGTTGTTGTACCAGCTATCCGCGAATATGAAAACCCCGGGCAGGAGGTTGTTGACGTAGCCATGCAAATTAAAAAGCTGATAGCCAACGGCACCGAGCCTAATGAGATAGCGGTAATATATCGCAACCATAACCAGGTTGAAGACTTGCTGCAGTTTTTAGAAACGCAAAAAATAGCCGTAAACACCCGCCGTAAAATTGACATCCTGACTATGCCTTTTGGCGAGAAGATCATCAACATACTGCGTTACCTGGCTATGGAGTTGGATTCGCCTTATAGTGGCGATGAGGTATTATTCGAGATATTGCATTACGATTTTTTTAATATCCCGCCCATTGAAGCTGCTAAAGCCAGCATCGCGGTAGCAAAAGAAAACTACGCTACAATAAATAATAATCAGCCTAAAACATCATTACGCAGGTATATCAATGAGATGCGCGCTCCGGCAGCACAGCCCGGCCTTTTTGATGCAACGCAGAATGTGGAGATGAAATACCTCATCAACAATATTGAGTTGCTGTTAACCGAAGCAGTAAGCGTTACCTTGCAACAATTGTTTCAGCAGGTGATAGCCAAAATGGGTATACTGCGTTATATTATGCAGCAGCCCGATAAAGGCGCATATATGCAGGTACTAACCAATTTTTTTGATTTTTTAAAGGATGAGAGCCGCAAAAATCCCGGGATAAAAATAGCTGACCTGCTTGCGATAATTGAAACCATGAAGAGCCACAACATCCGGCTGGATTTGAATCTGGTAATATTTTCTGACAATGGTGTTAACTTTTTTACCGCGCATGGCTCAAAGGGGCAGGAGTTTGAACACGTGTTTTTTATAGGCTGTGATAAAAAGACCTGGGACAACAAGGGTCGCAACACCAGCTTTAGTTACCCGGATACCTTAACACAAGCCGCAAACGATGAAGTGGCGCAAAAAGAAGAAGCCCGCCGCTTATTTTACGTGGCAATTACACGCGCTAAGCAGTGTTTAATGATATCATACGCTAATAAAGATAAAAAAGGCAAGGACCAGGAATCGTCACAATTTATTGGGGAGATATTGGCCGCCACAGATTTGATGGTTGAGCATCCAAAGGTTGGCGAAGATGCCATGCTGGAGTTTTATGCCACCCAGTTTAGCGAAGAGGATAAACCAAAGGTAGAGTTGCTGGATCATAACTATATTAACCAACTGCTGCAAAATTATACCCTGTCGGTAACCCACCTAAATAATTTTTTAGATTGCCCGCTGCGGTTTTATTTTCAGTGTTTAATAAGGGTTCCATCGGGTAAAAGTCCGTCGGCTACGTTTGGGCAGGCGGTACACTGGGCCTTAAATAAGGCGTTTAGATGGCTGAAGGATGATGAGGGTAATTTCCCGTCTACCGAGCAGTTTATGAAAGAGTTTAAATGGTACATGTACCGTAACCGCGACTCGTTTACCAAGGAAGAATTTAAACTGCGGATGGATTATGGCGATAAAATATTGCCGCCATATTATGAGCAAAATATTACTGTTTGGAATAAAGTTGCCGTTACTGAACGTGCTATTAAAAATATTGAGCTTGAGGGCGTACCCATAAAAGGTAACCTGGATAAAATAGAGTTTGAAGGCAAGAACGTGACTATTGTTGATTATAAAACGGGTAAACTTAAAAATGCAAAAAGCAAGTTTTTACGTCCCACCGATGATGCGCCAAACGGCGGCGACTACTGGCGCCAGGGTGTGTTTTATAAGCTATTGATTGATAACGACCCAAGTAATGATTGGGAAGTAGTAAGCACTATTTTTGATTTTGTTGAACCCATTAATGATGGCGAATACCATAAAGAAAAAATAATCATCACCCCCGATGATATAGAAATAGTAACCGACCAGATAAAAACTGTTTACGAAAAAATACAGGCGCACGATTTTAATACCGGCTGCGGTAAAAAGGAATGCGACTGGTGCCACTTTGTTCGCACCAATTTTAAACAGGCCGATACGATATTAGCAATATCGGGGGATGAGGAGGAATAATAACCATAGCAGGTAAGGTCCAATCGCCCCCCTCATCCAATGACCTAATGACACAATGACCAATGACGCACGCAGTGTATGTAACCCCAATGCCATAAAACTGGCATTAAGCACATTACCACAACCTTGCCCTTATTTTTGTGTTAATAGTAAGTTATGGACATAAAAAATATCCGTTTAAGCGTATTGGACCAATCGCCGGTTAGGAAAGGCGTTACTGCTGAACAGGCCGTGCAGGAAACCATCGCGTTAGCAAAATATACCGATGCTTTGGGCTTTTACCGTTATTGGGTAGCCGAGCACCATAACACCGGCAGCCTGGCTGGCTCGACCCCCGAAGTGTTGATAGCTTACCTGGCATCGCAAACCAAACATATACGTGTTGGTTCGGGTGGTGTGATGATGCCCAACCACAGCGCATTAAAGGTTGCTGAAAACTTCAGGATGCTGGAAGCGCTGGCACCGGGACGTATTGACCTGGGCATGGGCCGCGCACCGGGTACTGATCGCATTACGGCGGCTATGCTTAACCCAAGCAACCAGTTTAGGGAGCAGGATTTTGTAGAACAACTGGCCGATCTGGTAAACTATTTTCATGACCGTGCAGATCCGGGTACTATTCAACAAAAAATACGGGCCATACCGCAGGTAAAAACCATTCCTGCTATGTGGCTGCTAAGCTCGAGCGGGCAAAGCGGGTTGTTTGCCGCGCATTTTGGCATGGGTTTTTCGTTCGCGCATTTTATTAACCCGGTTGGCGGGGCGCAGGCCGTTAAAGCATATAAAGAGCGTTTCCAACCCTCGGAAGATCTGCAACGGGCCGAAGCCAATATGGCCATATTTGTTTTTTGCTCGGAAGATGAAGAAAAAATTGCCCAGCATAAAGCCATAATGGATTATCGCTTTATACAATTTGAAAAAGGCATGGGCATACAGCCGTTGGCCTATGCTGATGTAAAAGATGCCGAATATACCCTGCCCGAGCAGGACCGTATACGCTATAACCGACAACGGGTGGTTGCGGGTACTCCGGCTATGGTAAAAGAACGCTTAACCAACCTGGCCGAAAGCTATGGTATTGACGAAATTATAGCCGTTACCATTACCGAAAATTTTGAAGATAGGCTGCGGTCATACGAGTTATTAGCGCAGCTATTTGAGTTGCCAATACCTTTTTAATTATTAATACGTTTATATTTAACGGTCAAATCATTAATTGTATCTTTGCCCGATTATATACATACTCAATAATACCAATAAGTGATCATATTAATATTCTTTTTAGCACACTGGTTCCTGTCGTTGTTTTTTCAAACTTTCTATTTACACCGATATGCTTCGCATAAAATGTACAGTACCAGTAAATTTATGGAACGTGTATTTCACTTCCTTACTTTCTTTTTTCAGGGATCGTCATTTTTAAATCCGCGTGCCTATGCTATTATGCACCGCGAGCATCATGCTTATAGTGATACAGAGAAGGACCCGCATTCGCCGCATTTTTTTACAGATGTCTTCCAGATGATGTGGCGCACCGCGCAGAGCTATAAATTATACGAAAAACGTTTAAAAGAACCCGAGGCGCAATTTGCCGGCAACATTCCTGAATGGCGTTGGTTGGATTACTGGGGATCAACGTATTATTCGCGGTTGTTATTTATGGCTGGTTATACTGCTTTTTACATTGCCTTTGCAACCCATTGGTGGCTATTTTTATTATTACCTATTCAATTTATAATGGGCCCCTTGCATGGTGCTATTGTAAACTGGTGCGGCCATAAATATGGATATGCAAATTTTGATAACGGCGACAAATCAAAAAACACAACCCCGTTTGATTTTTTTATGTTAGGTGAGTTGTTTCAAAACAACCATCATAAACGTCCAAACAATGCCAATTTTGGTGCAAAATGGTTTGAAATAGATCCGGTGTATCCAGTTATGAAGCTTCTGCATTGGACGCATATCATCAGGTTACGTAAGGCCTACCTTTAGCTTAAAGCTAAAGGCAGAAAGCCAAAAGCTATTTACACTATATAATTTTAAAGCTTTAAGCTTTGGTCTTTTAGCTTTAAGCTCTTAACAAAAATGAAAGTATCTGCATTAGCGCAAAATTTGCGTGGTTCTGAAATTATTAAAATTGCCGGCGAGATAAACGAATTAAAGCGCCAGGGACAAAACATTGCCAATTTGACTATTGGCGATTATGACTCCAATATCTATCCCATTCCTGATGAATTAAAGCGGGGTATTATTGCCGCCTATGGTGATAACCAAACCAATTATCCACCGGCTGACGGTGTGCTGGCCCTGCGAGAAAGCGTATCCGTTTTTTTAAAGAACCGCCTGGGTTTAAATTACAATGCTAACGAGATATTGATATCGGGCGGCTCAAGGCCGTTGATATATTCTACATTTTTAGCC
>NZ_JBDTJZ010000214.1:0-17263 GCF_039935595.1 Mucilaginibacter sp.
GACGTAAAAAAAGGCGATGTTGTGGTATTTAACTACCCAATGGAGGCAGATTCGCCTTATTACCGACCGGTTGATAAGCGGGAAAATTATATTAAACGCTGCCAGGGTACTCCCGGAGACACCCTTAGCCTGGTACAGGCACAAGTTTATGTAAATGGTAAAGCAGCCATTACTCCGCCCGAATCGCAAATTGATTATACCATTACTGATAATGGCTTGAGCCTTAACCCCCAGGTGTCTGATGAGCTGCATATTTCAAATTATGAAGGCAGTGCTGCGTCAACAATGACAAAAGCATCAGCCAACGCGTTGAAAAAATACTCAAACATCAAGTCGGTTACGCCAAATATAGCTGCCAAGGAAACTGTAGATTACTCGGTGTTCCCCTCAGATCCACACTATCCTAAAGATCATAAATTTAAATGGAACGTCGATAATTTCGGGCCTGTTATTATTCCTAAAAAAGGATGGACCGTAAAATTGGATAGCCTTACCCTGCCTATTTACCGCCGTGCAATTACGGTGTATGAAGGCAATAAACTGGAACAGGTTGGGAACGATATTTTAATAAATGGTAAAAAGACCGACACGTACACCTTTAAAATGAATTATTATTGGATGATGGGTGATAACCGACATGATTCATTAGATTCGCGCTTTTGGGGATTTGTACCAGAAGATCATATTGTGGGTAAAGCCCTGTTTATATGGATGAGTTGGGATGATAATGCGCCATTCTTCAGTAAACTACGGTGGAGCAGGTTATTTAGGGGGATACATTAGCCCCCCAGCCCCCTAAAGGGGGAGTATTAACAAATTTATTATAGCTAAAAAGTCCTTATTGAAATCAATAAGGACTTTTTTATGCGTTTCAAAAGCACCCCCTTTAGGGGGCGGGGGGGGCTAACGGGTGTATATTAAACCTTTTCGCCAACTCATTCAAATCATTTACAACGGCATCAACAATGGGGATGCCGTTTTTTTTGCGTTCAATTTGCGCATCGTATTCAGGCTCGCCGGGGATAATGACGCCTTGTTGCGGGTTAATTTTTGAGGCCGATTTAAACCGGGATATCCAGGTATCCAAATTATTCTTAAAATCATCTACCGGCCTGAAACCATCTACCCGCATAGCACCTACAAAATGCCCTATACCCAGGCCAACAGGATCAGTGGGCGGCTCTAAAAAAGCTACAAACGGCGGCACCCACGGGCCGTAATTGGCACCCGATAAAACACCCGATAAAATATCAACGGTGGCACTTAAACCAAAACCCTTGTGGCTGCCATGTTCGCGGTCGCCACCCAGCGGCAATAATGAGCCACCGGTTTTTAAAGCATGCGGATCGGTAGTGTAATTACCCTCTTTATCCTGCAACCAGCCTTCGGGCACTTGCTCACCTGCGCGTTGTGCTATCTCCAGTTTACCATTTGCTGCCGCGGATGTGGCCATATCAACAATAACAGGTGGATATTTTCCTGCCGGGAAGGCATAACACATAGGGTTGGTACCCAGCATCCGTTCGTTTGAAAAGGTGGGCGCCACCAGCGGACTTGCATTGGTCATGGCATAACCAATCATATCTTTTTCAACCGCCATCAACGCGTGATAGCCAGCAATACCAAAATGGTTGGAGTTGCGTATAGCCACCCACCCGGAACCATATTGCTGCGCTTTTTGTATGGCAACCTGCATAGCAAAGGGAGCTACTACCAAACCAAGCCCTGCATCACCGTCAATCGTAGCGGTAGTAGGTGTTTCGTGTACAATTTTTATGTCAGGGTTAGGGTTAATCCGATTCTTTCCCCATAATCGCACATATCCCGTTAACCTCGCCACCCCGTGCGAATCTACGCCCCTTAAATCAGCTGATAATAAAACATCTGCCGCTAATTCGGCATGAGCTTCACTACAGCCCATTTTCAAGAATATATTTTGCGTAAAAGTTCTTAAAGCAGATTCGGTAACTAACATAGGTAGCAAATATATTAAAAAGGAAATCGTAGCTATAATGAGATATAAATAAAAAGCCCCTCGGTTTAGAGGGGCAACTTTATCATAAATTTATATTTATTTAGTTATCACTTTAGGCACTTTAACATAGCTTGTTCCATAAGGATAACGCTGAGGTCTTGATAATAGTTTATTAGCTTCATCATTACCTACAAACCGCTCTTTAACGGGGTCAAAATGCAGGCGTTTGTTAAATTTCATGGATGCATGTGCAACCAGGCAGGCACTACATGAACGGTGAGCAACCTCAACCGGGCTAATGTTTTTCTTTTTGTTTTTAATACATTCCAACCAGTTAAGGTGCTGCTCGGGGCTTTCATATAAATGTACCTCGTTAGGGCCAATTTTTGATTCTAAAATTTTAGAATCGCTGGCCCTAAGCGCTAATTCTTTACCTGCTGATGCAGCCGGGTCGCTGGCTGTTACACCACCATCGCGGGTACAAAATATCCAGCCCTTGGTACCTTCAAACTTAACCCCATTCTCATACTTGCCATTAACCACCATTTCCACGCCATTGGCATAGCCCATATGTACTTCAAAGTCGCCATGTACGTTCCATAAACCGGCTTTGGGGAAAACCACTTCGGTACACTCGGCCCAGATTGGCCCGGTATATTCGGTATCCATACCCCAGTGTGCAATGTCCAGGTGATGCACACCCCAACCGGTTATCATACCTGCGCCAAATTGCTCCAAACGTAACCACCCCGGGCGCGAACTTACACGCGGAATATCCATTACCCTGTCCTCTGTATAATAAAAATAAGGTGTTGAGCCTAACCAGGCGTCGTAATTAAAACGATCAGGAACGGGCATTTCGTTGGTTTTACCACCGGCCGGATCGCCGGGTAAGCCTACACGCACCGTTTTTAATGTACCGATGCGGCCATTACGCACCAACTCGCAGGCACGCTTAAATTGCGGCCATGGTTCAGTAGAGCGCTGCTGGCTGCCCAACTGGAACACTACGCCCGTTTTGCTAATAATATTGCTCATGGTACGCCCCTCTTCAATAGTTAATGAAGTGGGTTTTTGGCAATAAATATGTTTACCGGCCAAAGCGGCTTCAATAGCTACCTGCGCGTGCCAATGGTCGGGCGTACTTATTTGTACAGCATCAATATCTTTATTGGCAAGCAGTTCCTGGTAATGATCGTATAATTTAATGTCAACAAAATTCTTTTTGCCTGTGCTTTTTTCGTAGGTATCTAATACAAACTTTTTACCCATGTCCTGCCTCGCACCCGAGAAATCGGCAATAGCAACAACGCGTGCTTTATCCGTATAGCCCAAAGTTGTTTTAAGGTCGTGTACCGTTGCAATGCGCCCACAGCCTATCTGGCCGACATTGATCAAATTACTGGGGGCAGATTTGCCAAATACCGACGATGGTACAATGGTAGGGAAACCTGCGGCCACAGTTGCAACGGCAAATCCTTTCGCAGCGGTTTTTACAAACTCTCTTCTGTTATAAGAAGAATCATCTTTGCTTTCCATATTAATTAGTATTACTTTAATTGGTTAATATCGGTTGTTTACAGCGGTGATACCTGCAAAACGGTTAGGTACTACAAAGCCTAATACTGGTTTTTTATTGTTTAAATGTATAAATAAATTAAAATTAATGCAATCGATTACAACAAAAACCACAAATCCGGTTTAAAAAGCCTTAATCTGACATTTATGATGATTTTTAACGCTGTCGAAAAACACGTTAAATAACAAATAAGCAAGCATAAAAAATCCTATCAGATTGGGATACAGGGCTTTTTTATTGGGGTTAGCTGCTAAAATTTATACGACAGCGTTGTTAAAAATTGTCTCGGCGGTATAGGAGTAACGCTGTAATTATCATGTATTAAATAATTAAAGGTGTTGGTTACATTGGTAATACTGGCCAATAATGATATTTTTTTGTAGGTATATCCTGCCGAAAGATCTAAAGTTGCAAACCCGTCTACGGGTAGTAAACGGCTGTATGACTGCGATTGACCAACTGTGTTATTATACCCGCCAAAGCGCGACCCGGTATAAAAAGCAGATGCGCCAACTTTCAGATTACGCAAAGCATCCGAAGTAAATGTGTAAAACACCGTTGCGTTAGCTGTATGTTTAGGATTGATAACAATACGCTCACCCTCTATATTTGAACCTTTTAAGCCGGATGTTTTGGTATAGCGTGCATTGTTATATCCATAACCTACAATAAAATAAAAGTTTTTTGACAGGTTACCGTTCACATCAACCTCAAAGCCATCGCTGGTGGTTTGGCCGGTGAATTGTTTAACGGTATTATCGCTGTTTACCGTGCCATCGGCTTTAAAGGGGGCTACTACTGCTAAGTTGTTATTTATAATACGGTATATGCTTACGTTAGCTATTAACTTACCGCCAAATAGTTCATTTTTAAACCCGGCTTCGTACTGATCAATAATTGATGGTTTAAGGCCCTGCCCGGTATTTACATCCGTACCCGAATTAACCACAAAGTTATTGCTATAGCTCACATAAATAGAACTTGTTTTAATAGGCTGGTATATCAATGATGCTTTAGGCAAAAAAGCTCGATCATAACGTGTTAAGGCAGCACCGCCAGCTGTAGTGTTCCTCAACAGATTTTGTATAGTGGTTTGGTAAGTTTGCTGCCATGACCACCTCACGCCTGCCAATACCTTTAATTTATCTGTCAGGCTTATCAAATCCTGCGCATAAGCACCAAACCTGTAAACGGGTGCTGTAGTAACGGTGGTATCAATTGCTTTAGGTATATCAGTGCGCTGTGTGTATTTGTTTAGGTCGATGATATTAATTTTATCATAAACATAGCTGCTTATGGGTGTAGTTCCGCTGTTTATACCGTATGCTCTTGACCTGTTTAATACTTTGGCCACATCAGTACCTATTAATAATTGGTGCGTGATAGACCCCGTGTTAAAATTGCCATTTAAATTTATCTGCCCGGTATATGTACCTTCAAAGGTATTAGCCCTTGCCAGGCCACGATTCCAATCGCCAATAGCATTAACGGTATTTGGCAGACTTGATCCGTACGAATCAATCCTGGTTCCCTGGGCTGATGCGATGGTGTTTATATGCCAATCCGTATTAAAATCATGGTTTAAGGTAGCTGATGTAGTGTATTGGTTCATGTGACTATACGCCCATGAGGTATTAATAAATTGGTTACGCGGCACCATGGTAGGAATAGCCTGCCCGGTATTTAATGAGCCTACGCCCCAATCAGGTGTGAGATTTAAGTTTAAGTAATCGCCCTCGACCAATAAGGTCGTTTTATTGCCTAACTTGAACAACAGCGAAGGGTTAACATAGGTACGCGTAGTATAAACATGATCGCGGTAGCTGCCGCTGTTTTCATAAGTACCCACCATCCTAAAGGCAATGCTTTGGTTGATCGGGCCGTATACATCAACACTCGGCTTTACCATATTATAGCTTCCGTATCGCATGGAAACTTCACCGCCGTAGTTAAACTGTGGCTTTTTGGTAACCATATTAATAACTAACCCACCGGATACGTTACCGTATAATAAGGCGGCACTGCCTTTTAATATTTCAACCGACTCCAGTGTACTGGCTTCGGTAAATCCGGCCGTATTGGTTAACACGCCATTTTTTAAAATACTGCCGCTGCCGCCTCCAATACCAATGCTGTAACCGCGCGCCGTAAATGTTTCGCTTACACCGCCACGTGTTTGGCTCAAGGTAACGCCGCTTACATTTCTAACTGCATCGCCCAAATGATTTATTTGCTGGTCTTCAATTACCTTACGCGTTACAATGCCCGAGCTTTGGGGCAAATCAAGATTACTTATAGTTGATTTACCAATACTCAAACGCTTATTAAGGCCCCTGCCCGCATTAATATTTACTTCCTCTAATTTGGAAAAACTTTCGGTAAGCATAAAGTTAACTACCGTGGTTTTACCCGCGGCAACGCTTGCGGGCTTTTCTTCGGCTTTTGCCCCAATAAATGAAACGCGTAAGGTATAATTGCCGGGTTTAACATTGCCGAGGGTATAGGTGCCGTCTTCGCCAGTAATTGTTGCCTTGTTTGTTTGCTTTACCATAACGGTTACAAACGAGGCTGGTTTGCCATCAGATGTTGTTACTGTTCCTGAAATTTTCCCGTTTGGTATTTCGGCTTTAACTATGTTGCCTAATAATAGCAGTAATACTGCTGATCTTAAAATGATGTAATTAAATTTTTGCATGTTTATTTAGATTAAGTCTAATTAAACACAAAGATAAAAACGCAACAAGCTCTTCCAAATATTATTTAGAATTATTTTAAATAAGGAAATGGATGTGCTTAAGCGATAGAATTTTTAGCTGATTTAACCCTGCTTTCGGCCATCATTAATGATAAGAGTAATAATAACCCAATGGCGAAAAATCCATCCAAAACGAGCGCCGAGTCGCGCATTTCGTGGGTCATCTCTTCAACAAAGCCAAAGGTAAACAGACCTACGACAATAGATAGTTTTTCTGTAACATCATAAAAGCTGAAATACGACGCGGTATCAGGGATATTTTGAGGAATATATTTTGAATAAGTTGACCTTGATAAGGATTGCACGCCACCCATTACAATACCTACCAATACAGCGGCAACATAAAATTGTTGTGCGTTGGCAATAAAATAAACCCCGCCGCATATCAGGCACCACACTGCTACTATGGTTGATAGTACTTTTACGTTACCAAATTTTGCCGACATTTTAGCGGTTATAGCAGCCCCAATAATAGCTACTACTTGTATAATGAGAATAATACTGATCAGGCTTTCTTCGGGCATCTTAAGTTCTTTCGCACCAAAGTTGGCAGCTACCAGCATAATGGTTTGTACGCCTACCGAGTAGAAAAAGAATGCCGGTAAGAAGCGTTTTAGCAAAGGCAATTCTTTTACCTTATGCCATACCTTAACCAGTTCTTTAAATCCGCCGGTAAATACGTTGTATTTATGCGAACCGGCGTTAGGCTCGCCTTTGGGCAATAAGTAAAACGCGATAAACGAGAAGCCTATCCACCAAAAACCTACAATTAAGAAAGATATGCGCGCCGCCAAGTCATCAGTAATACCAAATACCTGCGGAAACAATACAAAAATAAAGCACAATACCTGCACCACAATGCTTCCTGCAAAACCGTATATAAACCCCTTGGCGCTTACGGCATCCTGTTGGTCAACCGTAGCTATTTGGGGCAGGTATGAATTATAAAAAACAAAACCACCACAATAACCTACGGAGGCCAACCCGAAACAGATCATGCTAAACTCAAAGGTATCCATGGTAAAAAAAAACAGACCCATACAGGCCAGGCTACCCATCCAGGTAAATAGTTGCAGGTATAATTTTTTATGGCCCTTATAATCGGCTATCGATGTTAATATGGGTAGCATAATTACTATGAGTAAATAAGATACCGCCAGTATATAATTTGACAGCACCGTATTAACATATTGATGGCCAAAAAACGTAACCATATCGCCGGTATGTTTATTAGCTGTTATAGCCACATAATAAGCCGGGAATATGGTTGAGGTAATTACCATATTATAAGCCTGGTTGGCCCAGTCAAACATGGCCCAGGCCCATATAGTTTTTTTATTGTTCTTTTCGGTCATAGGATAAGGTGCAAACTATTAGCAGATGCACGTGCAAATTAACAGATTTATAGGATAAGGAAAAACGCAAAATAAAAACCACTTACTTGTTACATACAAATGGCTCTTTTGTTAATAAAAGGGCTAATTTTGCTTCACCCAAAATAAAACCCTTTGAAACATTTTTATTCAACTATATTTTTTATCGCCGCAGCAAGTACTTCAGCCCTGGCTCAAACCAGCCGCGTAGCCGATACCACTTTACATTTACAACAGGTTACAGTAAAAGCTTATCTTTCTGAACAGTCTGTACTAAATGTACCCGCATCTGTAGGTATTCTTACCCCTGATCAGTTAAAACTACAGCCCGAAAATTCATTGGTACCGGCTATGAATACTATACCTGGGGTACGCATGGAAGAACGTTCGCCGGGCAGCTACCGCTTATCAATAAGGGGTAGCTTATTGCGGTCGCCATTTGGAGTGCGCGATGTAAAAATATATTTTGACGAAATACCGCTTACTGATGCAGGCGGCAATACCTATTTAAACGCCATTGATTTTAACAGCGTGCAAGGCGTTGAGGTTTTAAAAGGCCCTGATGGCAGTTTGTTTGGCGCTAACTCGGGCGGTGTGGTGCTATTGAGCCCGGTTAACCGCTATCAAGTTGACAGTAATTATGTAAAATTGGGCTTTAACGGTGGATCATACGGATTGGTACATGAAAATGTGGCTTTGCAAAACAAAACCGGTAACAACCAACTGAATATAAACCAGGCTTATGAAACTGCTGCAGGTTACCGCGATCACAGCAATATGTACCGCAACTATTTTCAACTGGTTGATAAGTTAAAATATGGCAATAATAACTCTCTTAAATTTTTAGGGTTATATTCTGATCTTAATTATGAAACCCCCGGTGGGTTGAATGCGGCCCAATTTGCCGCTAACCCAAGGGCATCCCGATATGCAACCCCTACTTTACCGAGCGCTATTACGCAGCAAATAGCTATCATCAGCAAAATGACCACCGGCGGCCTGGTAAATGAATGGCATATTAACAACCGCTTACGTAACGTAGCGGCCATTTACGGCACATACGTTAATTTCACAAATCCGTTTATCACCAATTACGAGCAACGGTACGAAGGTACTTACGGATTAAGAACTTACTTTGAATATGCCGGCCTGCAGCACGAAAATTATAACTGGAAAGCTAATGTTGGCATTGAGTGGCAGCAAACACACTCCAGTATAAACGACTACGACAACAACAAGGGTGTAAGGGGAAATCCTCAAACTCTCAACAAAATCAATACAGATCAGCATTTTATATTTGCGCGGTATGCGGCAGATATATTTAAACGTTTGCATGTTGAAGCTGCTACCAGCTTAAATTATTATCATTATAATTTTCAAAACATATATCCGCAAGCGCAAGCCGGTTTTACACCACGCAACTTTACGCCACAGCTAATGCCGAGGGTGGCGCTATCATACCATATCAATGATAATTTTATATGGCGGGCATCAGTAAGCCGTGGTTACTCAACCCCTACCACTGCCGAGATACTACCCAGTACTAATATAATTAATACTGATTTACAGGCCCAGATAGGCTGGAATTATGAAACAGGTTTCCGCCTACGCGATAAGGATGATCGCTTTTTGCTGGATGCGTCTGTATTTTATTACAAATTGCAAAATGCTATTGTACGCCGGTTAAACCCGGACGATACCGAATATTATCTTAACGCCGGAGGCACCAATCAACCTGGGCTTGAATTGGCTTTAAGCTATTGGTTGATCAAACAAAATGATGCAAGTTTTATACGCGGCTTGCAGTTTAGCGAATCATTTACGGTAAGTAAATTCGCATTTACTGATTATATTGTTGCAGGTGTAAACTATTCAAATAACCAGCTTACCGGCGTACCCAGAACAGTGGCTATATCAAGCGTACAGTTAAGGTTCCCGCAATCACTTTATTTATTTGTGCAGCATAATTATACAGCGAGCATACCGCTTAATGATGGCAATACCGTATTTGCCAACAAGTATAACGTGGTGCAAGCCAAAGCAGGCTGGCAGCACGCGCTTAGCCGCAAAAACCGTTTAGATGTTTATGCCGGCGTTGATAACCTGTTTAATGAAAACTACAGTCTGGGTAATGATTTGAATGCGGTAGGTAACCGCTACTTTAACCCGGCAGCTTTGCGTAATTTTTATGCAGGGTTTAATGTAAGCTTTTAAGTTTCCCTGTCATTTCGAACGTAGTGAGAAATCTATACATCTGCTACGAACGCGTGTATAGATTTCTCCTCGTACCTCGTTCGAAATGACAATGGGATATTTTACACGCCAAACTTTATCCACCTATCGCCCTCATAACCAAAAATAAATTGTTTAGGGTTGATGATCTCGGCCAATAACTCTAAAGTATCAACAGGGAGCTGATCGTTGCCATCGGCAATATATAGGCGCTTATTTTTTACGGCTTTTAGCTCATCAAAACCGGGTAATTGCAATAGTTGAGCTATTTGCTTCATGGTGTTCTCTGTAGATAAACCGGAGAGCATTACAACTATAATATCAGGGTCCTGAAATTGGGTTTCTGCTGCTCCCCCGGCAATGTTTATTAGTTCGGCAATAGTATCATCAGCCAGCGTAACAGGATCTAAATTTACGATACAAGCCACAGCCGGTTTTTGCTCAATATACTTGAGTTTATGTTTTATGATGTCAACACGTTCTTGTTGTTCTTCAGACAATCCGATCATTTGCTTTGTGCGGTTTTACTTTTTAAGTTCCAAATCTTTTCTGCTTTGCGGCCTATCAGCCAAAACGAGGCGGCTAAAATGGCAAAAAACAGTGTTTTGCTGGTATGGTCCCAAAAATATTCAAAGTATTTGGTGTACAGGAATATTATTAAAAAAGTAATACCAAACTCGCGGGCAATGGTATCATTGGTTTTTAACCCATATACCATACAGCCGCCCGCTACCACGGCGGATATAATACCCCAGTAAAATAAGCTTATCTGCTTTATTTGCCACCATTTGTCCACGTTGCCGTAATTGCCAAAAATACTGAGCAACCATAACGACAGAAACAAATAAAGCAGACCAACCACATAAGTTTGTTCCCAGAAAAAGACAAACCATTTGCGGCCGCGCAATATAAAACCTGCCGACACCAACACTATGCCAAACAATACAAATCTTAGCGGGTAATTCATCCCTAAAAAGTAATCGCTCCAGCGGGTTTGGTAACCGGTTTCGGTACCAAACCAACTACCCAACGATACCAGAGCGAACAACCATATCAGCCTTGAGTCCATTCGCCAGGCCAAAAAACCATATACAAAAACGGATAGTAAAAAGAGCAGAGAATAATGGCCGGACCCGTTATCCAAAGTCTTTCCTAAATAGGCGATACAGCAGGCTGTGAAAAGTACACCGGTAAATATTACGGCCTCATTACTGAATACCTTTTCTGGATTTAGGCGTTCTCGCCTGCGGCCCCAGTAAAAAAGGAAAGCCGCCATAGCTGCGGATGCTATGCTTATAATAATATCAGGCGTATAATACAGGTGCTTTAGCCAGTTAACCACAACATCGTTAACTATTAAAAAAGCAAATGACGCGCCGCCACAAATTAAAGCTATCCAAAAGGAATACTTGGCCAGCCGCATCCAGTCAAACCCTTTAACCTGATACGAGTTGCGTAATACTTCGGCCTGCTGTTCATCAATGGTACCATCTTTTTCCCAATGAGAAATGGTGGTATCTAAAAAATCGCTTTCCTGCTTATCTACCTGTAGTTTCATTTAGCAAATAGTTCATAGTTGATGGTTCATAGTAGATAATAACCATCAATATAAGTAATTGTTACTATGATCCATGAACTATCAACCATGAACCAACAAGCTCAACACATCAATCTTATCCTGCGCAATTTGGGCTTTTAATTTATCAAGACCTTCAAACTTCATGTCGCCCCGTACAAAATGGTGGAACTCCATGCGTATTTGTTCGTAATAAATTTCCCGGTCAAAATCAAAAATATTGACCTCTATATTGCGTC
The DNA here is from genome assembly GCF_039935595.1 of Mucilaginibacter sp. GTDB lineage: Bacteria > Bacteroidota > Bacteroidia > Sphingobacteriales > Sphingobacteriaceae > Mucilaginibacter. The sequence continues at coordinate 11,730 of NZ_JBDTJZ010000214.1, forward strand.
TTGTGCCGTTAATAGTTGGCCTGGTACCTATATAGGCCATACCCTTATATAAAACTTTGTCTACCTCAACTTTAACCGCAAAAATGCCATCGCCGGGTATTAGCTTATAATTTTCTTCGATAACAATGTTGGCTGTTGGATAACCTATCTGCCTGCCTATTTGGTCGCCGCGGGTTACTTTACCGGTAATAAAAAACGGATAGCCCAAAAATTCATTAGCCAGGTCAACTTTGCTTTCCAGTAAAGCCTGGCGTATACGGGTTGAACTTACGGCCACGTCATGTATATCCTGTTCGGGTATTTCAATAACCTCAAAATTGTAAACAGGCGCAAGTTGCAGCAGGTCATTTAACCCGCCCTGCCTGTCTTTACCAAAACGGTGATCATACCCTATTACAATTTTTTTAGTGCCTATTTTATTTACCAGTATATCGCGGATATAATCTTCGGCGGTTTGGTTGGAGAAATCGCGGGAGAAGGGTGTAATTATCAAATGGTCCACACCTAATTGCTCCAGCAATTGTGCTTTTTCATTAATGGTATTGATCAATTTGATGCTTTCATCTTCGGGATGCAAAATCATCCGCGGATGCGGAAAAAAAGTAAGGATTACCGTTTCGCCGCCCGATGCATCGGCCAATTCTTTTATACGCGATATAATTTTACGGTGACCCAGATGTACACCGTCAAACGTGCCAATGGTAACCACCGCATTTTTTACCGGCTTAAACTCATCTATGTTATGGTAGATCTTCATTCTTTCTAGCTAAAAGCTGAAAGCATAAGGCTTAAAGCTTCTTTATTTTGATCTTAATTAATTTAAAAGCTTTCTGCTTTTGGCTTTGCGCTTTCAGCTTTAATCACGCTCACCAAATCGGGCACTTCCCAGGCATCTTTTAGTTTGAAATTACCGCTGCGTGTGCGTGTTAGTTTTGACAGGTATGCCCCATTATTTAAAGCCTTGCCAAAATCGTGTATCAACGAACGTATATAGGTGCCTTTGCTGCACACCACCCTAAAGTCAACCTCGGGCAGTTCAATGCGGGTAATTTCGAATTCGTTAATGGTAACATTACGTAAGCGTAGTTCAACTTCTTCTCCCCTTCGGGCTTTTTCATATAAACGTTCGCCGCCAATTTTTATAGCCGAATGCGCGGGTGGATATTGCTGTATATCGCCGGTAAACTGGGCACAGGCATTACGTATCTGCTCAGGCAAAAGGTTGCTTATATCAAATTGCTGGTCGGGTGCGGTTTCCATATCGTATGATGGCGTGGTAGCGCCCAGTATCATGGTACCTGTATATTCCTTTTCTTCGGCCTGAAAGGTATCAATCTGCTTGGTCATTTTACCGGTGCAGATGATGAGCAGCCCGGTAGCTAACGGGTCAAGCGTGCCGGCATGGCCAACCTTTAGCTTTAACGGTTTAAAACTATTGCGCAGTTTACCTACTACGTCAAAGCTTGTCCACTGGTAAGGTTTGTTAACCAGCAGCAATTCGCCTTCGGCAAAATTAAATTCCTTTTTTTCGGGTTGTAAAGTATCCATTAAGGCGCAAAGGTAAATAAAACTCACCGCCTTTCGTCCTCTCGCGTTATTGCGAACCAATTCACACCAAAATTATTGTAAGTTTTTCCGTTAAAAAATAATTACCTTTTTTTGGTAATTTTAAAATATTATTGCTATATTTGACTCAATAAACAATTAACAATATTTATCACATAAACGCTAAAGGGATAATGGCAATCGAAACACATTCTAATAATCCTTAACAATGCAGGTAATTATTGAAGACCACTTTCTAGGTGAAGTGGCCAATGGCAAAAAAGGATATGGAAAATCGCCATATCCAGACGAAGTGATTAAAGCTTTTAAAAAACGTGTATTTCAAATTCAGCAAGCAAAAAATACGGCTGATTTAAGAAATATAAAAAGCTTACATTTCGAGAAATTAAAAGAGAAGAAATATGACGGTAAGTATTCAATTAGATTGAATAAAGCTTATCGTTTAATATTTCGCATAGAAAATCACGAGAGTAATAAATTAGAGATAATCTGTATTGAACAGATTAATAATCATTACTCGTAACTTTATTAGCCCAGGGGGGCATCACTTTATGAATAATCAAGTATTAGATCATAACGGTAGCGAAATTGAGATAGAAGCATTTCATCCAGGTGAATTTTTATTGGAAGAAATTGAGGCTAGGGATATACTTAAAAAGGAAATAGCAAAGTCACTTGATATTTTACCCAACCACTTGAGCGAAATTTTTTCAGGCAAAAGAAATATATCTGCAAGATTGGCAATACGCCTTGAAAAAATATTAGGAATTAGCTCCCATTATTGGTTAGGCTTACAAATGGAATATGATCTTTTTGTGGCAAAAGAATTAGAAGCACATATTTAAAGGAGTGTTACACCATCTTCAAATCATGTCCGCTCAAAATAATACCCAATATAATAGCACCAACCACAATACGGTACCAGCCAAACAGCCTGAACCCGCGGCGCTCTAAATAGGTAATAAATGTGCGTATAGCCAGCATAGCTATTACAAAGGCAATGATATTGCCGATTGCTAATAACTTGATCTCTTCGCCGGTAAAAACGTGGCCCTCTTTATAAAAATCGTACATTTTTTTAACGGTAGCGGCAAACATGGTAGGTACAGCTAAAAAGAAAGAGAATTCCGCAGCGGCAGTACGGCTCAACTTTTGCGACATACCACCCACAATGGTAGCTGCCGACCGCGAAGTACCCGGTATCATGGCCAGACATTGGAAGAAACCAATTTTTAGCGCGGTTAAACTACCGATATTTTTTTCCTGGGTTACCTGCGGTTTGTTAAACCATTTATCAACAAATAGCAAAATGATGCCGCCAACAAAAAGGGTTATGCCTACGGTAAGGGCGCTCTCTAACAAGGCGTCAATTTTTTTGCTGAACAATAGGCCAAACACCACAGCAGGTATAAAGGCTATTAACAACTTTACATAAAAATCAAACGACTGTAAAAAGCGCTTATAATATAAAACCACTACGGATAGTATGGCCCCAAATTGTATAGCTATGGTAAAAAGCTTTACAAACGGATCGTCGGCTATACCCATTAACGAGCTGCCAATGATCATGTGCCCGGTTGATGATACCGGTAAAAACTCGGTTATCCCTTCAATAATGGCCAGGACTATTACGTGGATGATATTCATTGTGGTGGTTATTGGTTGTAAATGTTGTAAGGGTTAATAGGTTAGAGATGTTGTAATTGTTGAAAGTTTTGTAATAACTAATCACCACTCACTAATCACCATTCACTCACTTTGCTTCCGGCTTTTTCAATATAGCGTAAAAGCCAATGCCGAAGCCTGTTAATACCACAATTGGTGCTAAAACTATTTTGGTGTTGCTGTAAATATCAGTAGTGCCTGCCATTAATACAAAACCCAGTATAACCACCGCAATACTGATGATGAACCAGCGGTAATTACTTTTATCAAATATAAATTTTACCGGTGTATCGGTTGGTTTGTTGGTTGTTGACTTTGCCATTTTTTTAATGAGTGAATTAGTGATTGAGTGAATTAGTGAATGTTAAAAACGCTTTTGGCTTTAACCTTTCTGCTTTCACCCTTATCTGTAAAGATCGTATATTTTTAAACGTAAAAACTTGTTAACTGCAAGGTAGGTGCTAAAGGCCGATATAAATACACCCAAGCCTATAACTACCAAAAACACCAGACCAAATTCGGTATAGCTTTGTAGTATTACCAAATCGGGTACCTGGCTTACTGCCAGATAAAGGGTACATACTAAAATTATTACGGCTATCAATCCGCCTAAAAGTCCGTGCCAAATACCGTATAATATAAAAGGTTTACGTATAAAGCCTTTGGTTGCGCCAACCAACTGCATTGATTTTATTAAAAATCGCTGCGAGTATATAGCCAGCCGTATAGTATTATTAATAAGTGCTACCGATACCACCACGAATATGCCCGCGAATGCCAGTATAATTAAACTGATAGAGGTTAAATTCTGGTTCATTTGGTCAACCAGCGATTGCTGGTACTTTACCTCTTTAACCAATGGATTTTTTAGCAGCTGTGTTTTAAATTTAGTAATATCTGCATTGTTGGCATAATCAGCATTCAGGTAAACGTCTAATGATTGCGACAGCGGATTATACCCCAAAAACTTTACAAAATCTTCGCCCAGATCCTTTTGCAGGTTGCGGGCAGCCAGTTCTTTGCTTACGTACAGGGTTTGTTTAACCATAGGGTTAACTTCCAGTTGCTTTTGCAGCTGCAATACGTCGGCCTCATGCGCGGCATCGTCCACAAAAATATTGAGTACAATATTTTCTTTAACATAGCGCGAAAGGTTATTGGCATGTACCAATATTAAACCCAGCAACCCTATCATTAACAAAACAAGGGCTATACCAAATACAGTAGATATATAAATGGTTTTTGTTTTTTTTGCCGATTCGCTTGCTTCAAATTCTTCCATAAGCTGTTTAAACCTGGTGTTTTTGCGAAATTAATAAACCGCGGAATAAAGGTAAAAGTTTATCTGTTATTATTATGTTTTTAGTGAGATAAAGGTTAAGGTTTAACAAAATTTAACCAAGATTAAGAGATTGAAGAATTATAGGATTCCTGGCAGATGAAAAAATATTTAAATTGTTTAATCCTAAAAATCATGGTTCAAACATAAACAAATGCAAATCCAACCTGTTATTCAATCATGACAAAGCCAGCAAATTCAACAGACAAAGCATCGCCTGCGGATACCCCTACACACAGACCGCATGATAATGGAAATAAAGCCATTGTGCATAAAGCCGATGAGGAGTATAATGCCGATGAGCCACATGGCGGAAACATTGCCAAAAAACACGAAAATGAAGAGCAGCCGATAGGACCAGGAAAGAAAAGCTAATCATTGTTTCATTGGGTCATTAAGTCATTGTCTGGCTTTATAATGACTAATGATACAATGACCTAATTACAACTACCTAACAATCCCCGCCGAGTTAAACTGTAGGTCATACAGTTTACGGTAGTAGCCATCCTCAATACGCAATAATTGCTGGTGCGTACCCATTTCTTTGATCTCGCCATGATCCAATACAATGATCTTATCGGCATTTTGTATGGTTGACAGGCGGTGCGCAATTACAATGGCCGTACGCCCCTGCATTAATTTATTAATTGCATTTTGTATAAGCACCTCGGTTTCGGTATCCACAGACGAGGTAGCCTCATCCAGCACCAATATAGCCGGATTATACACCAACGCCCTGATAAAGGATATTAATTGCGATTGGCCGGCTGATAGTGTGGCGCCACGTTCCATTACATTATAATCATACCCTCCGGGTAGTCTCTCTATAAAATCATGCGCGCCTACGTCTTTAGCGGCGGCTATGATCTGCTCGCGGGTAATGGTTTCATTATTAAGGCTGATGTTGTTGGCAATGGTATCGCTAAATAAAAACACATCCTGTATCACCGTAGCTATTTGGCCT
>NZ_JBDTJZ010000215.1:0-5259 GCF_039935595.1 Mucilaginibacter sp.
AGTTGGCCTTGGCTTTTTAAACGGCCGCGAGCGGATTGCGCCTATAAATGATAATATAATTGTATTAGCAGATTATTAGTTAGAGTCAAACAATAATAGCGGGGTGCTATTCCATTGGTAAGGTAAACCAAAAGGTGCTCCCATCACCCAGGGTACTTTCGGCGCCAATTTGGCCGCCATGGCGGTTAATGATCTCCGAACTGATGTATAAACCCAATCCTAAGCCCGAAAATTGATGGCCCAAAGCATCCACCCGGTAATATCGGTCAAACAAATGCGGTAATTTTTCGGGATTTATGCCAATACCAAAATCGCGTACAGCTACAGTAACATTATTTTGATCATGGGTAATCAATATCTCTACCTTTTTGGCCTGCGGCGAATACTTTACCGCATTACTTAGCAAGTTTACCATTACCTGGTCAATACGCCTGTAATCGGCGTCTACCAATAAAAACGAGCTGCCGGTTACCATAAATTCGTGGGTGCCTCCCGTGTGCAGGTGTTCGCAGCAATCTTTAATAAGTTCAGTAAGGTTAAAACTCGTTTTGTTTAAGGCTAACTGGCCCTGCTGTATTTTGGTAACGTTTAACAGATCATCTAACAGGTGTACCAATTTGGTTAAATTATTGCTGGCTTTATTAATAAACAAGGAAACTTTATCGGGCAGCTCCTCGGTTTTGGTCAACCTCTGCAATATCTGCATTGATGCACTTATAGATGTTATAGGCGTCTTTAACTCATGGCTGGCTACGCTTATAAACTCGTCCTTACGCTGCTGTAATTGGTAGTCTTCGGTTACATCTTCCATTATTCCGCTAAAACGTATGGCATTACCATCAGTATCAAATACCGCCTTACCTTTAGCCGCCACTATTCGTTCTATATTATCTTTGGGGTTTTTAATAGTGTAAACTATACTATAGCTACCATCCGAACCTTTTTCAAGCGCCTTTAATATGGCCTCAGCAACTTTAGCGCGGTCATTTTCAATAATAACATTAAGTGCATCTTTTAAATCTATTTCATTATGTTTTTCTACGCCAAACCATAATTTCAAGCGATCGTTACCAATAAAATGATTTGTTTTTGGGTTAAGGTCCCATGTGCCAAGCTCAGCCGATTCTATAGCAAACTCTAATTCTTTTTTTGCATACTGCAGGTCATTAATAGATTGTATCTGTGCTGTAGTTTCGGTACAAATAACCAATATTCCTCCCGGTTCACCATTGTCACCAATTACCCGGCTGTAACTAAATGTCCAGTAAACATCTTCCAGTTTATTATTTCGGTAAATAGGTATTAACTGATCCTCGCTCCATGTCGACTCGCCGGTTAACGTAACATGGTCTATTAAGGGCTTAATAACAGCCCATATTTCGGGCCAGCAGTCTTCGCCACGTTGCCCTAAAGCAGTAGGGTGTTTGCCGTTATTACCCAAACTTGGGCGATAGGCATCATTGTAAAATTGTATTAATTCAGGCCCCCACCATAAAAACATGGGGAAGCGCGAGTTTAATATAGTGCCAACCGTTGTTAACAGGCTTTGCGGCCAGGTATCGGGTATGCCAATTGCAGTTTTAGACCAATCAAACTCGCGGGTAAGACGGCCCAATTCGCCACCACCGATTAAATATTGCTGGTAAGATGTTAATTGATTATTAAGCACAGTTATTTATACGGATGAGATTGTATTTTATTACGGGTAAATATAATGACATGAAAACATAGTTAAGACAATAATGTTTCTGGTAATGGTATATCCCATTTGATATTCTATTGATTACATTTAAACTATCCTAAGCAACAAGCAAAATTATAATACCTATAAATTAGTAAATAATTGTAAATAAGTGGTTAAGGTGGTTTACCTGTGCAGCAATTTATATATTGTATTTATAAAACATATTTAATATTGTTTTCGTAAACATGATTATTACCTGCCTCGCTGATAAACCATCAATTACACAAAACATTAAGTAAATGGCTGATAGTAAATGGCCGATAATAATTAGTATAATAAAATGTACAAATTTTTAATATATAGGTATGGCCTGTTGTTATTTATAGGGTTAATCTCGGCTTTTTGTTGTCCGAAAACATATGCTCAACAACAATTATATGGAAAACAAAATGTAAAGTTTACGCATATAACAACGGAGGACGGACTTTCGCAAAGTACAGTTACCTGCATCCTAAAGGATAGGTATGGCTTTATGTGGTTTGGTACAGAGGATGGGCTAAATAAATATGATGGTTACCGTTTTACTACTTACCGAAAAAATTTAAGTGATAAAAGCAGTTTAGCAGGTAATAGTATTAGTTCGCTTTATGAAGATAAGGCGGGTAACTTATGGATAGGTACTAAAGAGGGGTTAAGCAAGTACAACCGTATCAATAATACCTTTATAAATTATTATGCTGATCCGGCAAACCCAAATACACTAACTAACTCAAGTATTAATACGATATGTGAGGGCGAAAATGGTAATATATGGGTGGGTACATATATTAATCTTAATCTGCTAAATCCAAAAACAAATAAAATAATACGTTTTATAGCAGATGGCAAGCCAGGCAGCCTAAGCTATACCCGTGTAACCGTTATTTTAAAAGATAGCCAGAAACGTTTATGGGTAGGCACAAACAATGGTTTGAACCTTTTTAATAAAAAAACCGGAAAATTTACTACGTACTATCATAATGCTCTTGATACAAATACGATTAACGGTAATTATGTTACGGTTATGGCCGATGCAGGACAGGGAAACCTTTTGATTGGAACCAACGACGCGGGGCTGGATGTTTTTAACCCCGGGACCGGTGTTTTTAGCCATCACGTACAGAAAAATGGGGATACTTTGAGCATAAGCCATAACAATGTTCATGCTATTGCGGTTACATCTGCCGGCAATTTTTGGATTGGTACCGAGGATGGACTTGATTTTTATACCACCCGTAAAGGTACATTTACTTCGTTTAAAAACTCCCCTGCTGATAATACCAGCTTAAGCGGGTCATCGGTAAGGGCCGTTTTGGTTGATGATTTAGGCACTCTGTGGGCGGCTGCAAGTTCGGCCGGTATAAGCAAGTACGACAAAAGCCTAACTTTATTTAAAGTGTACCGCTACCTGTATGGCGATAAGAGAGGGTTGTCAGGCAAAGAGGTAACTTCATTTGCTGATGCGGATAACGGGAACATATGGGTAGGAACCGATGGCGGTGGATTAAATTTATTTAATAAAAAGGATAATACGTTTACTTATTACTTGCACCAGGATAAAGTAAAGAACGGAATATCTGCTAATAATATACTTACCCTATTAAAAAGCAAAACAGGTAACCGTTTATGGATAGGGTCCTACACCGGCGGAGTGGATCTCTTTGATATTAATAAAAATTCATTCACCAATTTTACTAAAGGCAGCCGTGCAAACCAATTGTCAGATGAACACGTATTCGCCTTAATGGAAGATAGTAAAAATAATTTATGGATAGGCTCCAACGGAGGCGGTGTTAATATACTTGATCCCACTTTAAAAAAAATTACCAGGCTAAGAAGCATATATAACAATAGTAGTACTATAAGCAATGATGTAATACGCTGCTTTTATGAAGATAGGAATGGTGACGTATGGATTGGTACTTACAACGCCGGAATTAGTATTTACCATGCAGCAACACATACCATAAGTCGGCTTAACAAGGCTAACAGTAACCTGTCAAATAATATTATTTTTACTATTAAAGGCGACAAAAACGGTAACGTTTGGGTAGCTACAGGTGGCGGGTTAAACAAGTTTATACGGGGTAAAAACCAATTTATAGCCTATACAACTACAAATGGGCTGGCAAATAATAATATTTACAGTATGGTTTACGATGGCGAAACTTATATGTGGTTAAGTACCAGCATGGGGTTAAGCCGCTTTGATCTGCAAAAACATACATTTAAAAACTTTACGTTAAAAAACGGCTTGCAGGATCATGAGTTTAAATTAAATGCGGGTTTCATGTCTAGTGCGGGCGAAATTTACTTTGGCGGCATCAATGGTTTCAACACCTTTAACCCCAGGTTTGTAACCGAAAATAACAATATCCCCAAAGTAATTATAACGGGTTTTGAATTGTTTAATAAACCGGTAATAGCCGGGGCGGCTAATTCACCGTTAAAGCAATCCATTAGTGATACGCGGGCTATTACATTAAATCATGAACAGTCGGTATTTTCATTTGAGTTTGCCGCTTTAGATTATACTGTGCCTGAAGACAATAAATATGCCTATATACTTGAAGGCTTTGAAAAAGACTGGAATTATGTAGGCAGCCAACATAGGGCCACCTATACTAACCTTAATCCTGGCGAGTACACATTTAGGGTTAAGGCAGCTAATAACGATGGTGTTTGGAATGAAAAAGGTACGGCGATAAAAATAATAATTATGCCGCCTTTTTGGCTAACCTGGTGGTTTAAGGTATTGGTAGCATTATGTATAATTTTAATGCTATATATTATATATAGTTATAGGGTAAAAAATATTAAAGCCCAAAAGCTTGTACTTGAACGGCAGGTTACACAGCGTACAAAAGAGGTACTTAAACAGGCAGAAGATCTGAAAAAGTTAAACGGCGACTTGGTTGAGCAAACCGAAGAACTGCAAGCTTTAAACGAAGAACTGCATGAGCAGCGAATGCAGGAAGAGCATGCCCGTGCTGACGCCGAACAGGCACGATCAGATGCCGAACAGGCAAACAAAGCAAAAAGCATATTTTTAGCTACCATGAGCCATGAGATACGTACACCAATGAACGGTGTTATTGGCATGGCGGCACTACTTGGCGAAACCAACCTCACAGAAGAACAGCATGAATATGCCGAAACTATTATTCACAGCGGCGAGGCATTATTGAATGTTATTAATGGCGTGCTTGATTTTTCAAAGATCGAATCGGGTAAAATGGATCTTGACCCGCATGAATTTGAACTGAGGGAATGTATTGAAGAGGTATTTGACCTGTTTACCAAAAAAACAGCCGAAACTAATGTTGACCTTATATACCAAATAGATCATCGTTTGCCGGCATTACTTATTGCCGATGGTATGCGCCTGCGGCAAATATTAATTAACCTGATAAGTAACGCCATTAAATTTACACATCAGGGCGAAGTTTTTTTAAATGTTACGTTGGTTAACCAGATAGATAATGAGTTAGAACTGGCTTTTGAGGTAACAGACACAGGTATAGGTATACCTGCGG
>NZ_JBDTJZ010000216.1:0-59181 GCF_039935595.1 Mucilaginibacter sp.
GACCGACATTGGCCTGTTTGTAAAATACGGCATGGTTAGCGAAGACAAGTTTTATGATAAAGCCAAAGATTTTGTACTGGTAACCAATACCGAAAAACAAAACTTTACGCTGGATGAATACAAAGAAAAAGTAGCGCCTACACAAACCGATAAAGACGGGCAGTTAATATATCTGTATACCAACGATCCGTCAAAACAAGACGCATTTATCCAGTCTGCTAATAAAAAGAGTTATGATGTGTTGGTGATGAACTCGCCAATTGATAATCACTTCATCAGTCAGTTGGAGCAAAAGCTGGAAAAAACATCATTAAAACGTGTGGATGCTGATGTAGCTGATAAACTGATCAAAAAAGATGACGCGCCCGAGCATGTATTGACCGAAGAACAGGCCACCAAAGTAAAAGGCATATTTGATAAAGCCATTAATAAACCCGCTTATAAAGTTGAACTGGAAAGCCTTAATCCTGACGAGTTGCCGGTAACAGTAACCATGGACGAATTTATGCGCCGCATGAAAGATATGGCTGCCATGGGTGGCGGTATGAGCTTTTATGGCAGCATGCCTGATAATTACAAAGTTGTAGTGAACGGCAACCATAAACTGATAACCCGCATTTTGCAGGAGGAGAACGAAGATACGCAGGCACAATTATCTAAACAGGCATTTGACTTGGCCCTGCTTTCGCAAGGCTTGTTAACCGGTGCCGAGTTGACCGAATTTGTTAACCGAAGTGTTAATTTGATTTAAGCATTTATACTGAAAAATGTTGAGGCCGTCCTGTTAAACCAGGGCGGCTTTTTTTATATAAATAATTTGCACGAAATTTGATAATACTCCGTTGATAATAAAACCTTTAATTATGAAAAATTATATCAAGCATATAACTATTTTGTTGGTATTTGTTTGCGGTTTATTTACAGCAAATGCACAAAATACCAAAGCCGAAAAAAAAGCCGCTAAATTATCGGATATAAAAAACCTGGTAAACTCACAACGGTTTGTGTTTGTAGCAAATTATGTTTTACCGTTGGGTGGCGGCGGCAGGGCATTAACCAGCCAATATGATCTAACCATAACCAAAGATTCAGTATCGGCATTTTTGCCCTATTTTGGGCGCGCTTACATGGCTGATTTTGGCTCGATAGATGGCGGGATCAAATTTACCTCCACGCATTTTACTTATAAATTGACCGGTAAAAAAAGTAGATGGGAAATACTTATCACTTTTACAGATGCCAATATTATCAACGGCCCTAAAGGTGTAAGGCAAATGCGGTTAAATGTATCTGAAGACGGGTACGGATCATTGCAAATCACCAGTTCAAACCGCGATGCTATTTCGTTTAATGGATATATAGAAGAAATAGGCAAGAAATAGAATTTCTACATCTATTTTAATTTAGCGTAAAACATCTGTTAGCGTAAAACGTTCACTATACATAAAAATCCTACTATGCTACGCATCACAGTACCCCAAAACGGACAAGCCGAACTTACTTTTGCAAAATTTGAAAGCTACGGCCTACCAAAGCCAATCAACGGCGTTGATACAGAAGCCGACAATGTTGTGTTATTGTTTGATGACGAGCAGGATGCTATTGACTATGCAGACAGATTGATTGAATATGTAAACAACATGGACGATGATGTTTCGCCAAAAAGAGTGGCCATAAGCGACGTTATTGTTGCCATTAAAAGCGATGCCTTTGTACAAACTTACCTGGACAATTAGTCTTTTAAAAAAGGGTTGAAATTACGTGTGCCAATAGCCATCCCGGCGGCACGGCACACGGTCTTATCGCCAAATTTAAAGTTTATCTTATCCATAGCCTGGTATAGCCTGATGCGCTCTTCGTTATCTTCAAATAAATTTATCTGGTAGCTGCCGGTAGTAAGTTGGCTCAATCGTACTCCTATTAACCTGATTGGCCTGTGCTGGTTCCATACCTTATTAAGCAGGTTTTTAATGCCGGGTATTAAAATATGCTCGGCAGCGGTAAGGGATATCTTTTCCTGCTGGGTATGGGTCTCAAAATTGGCGTACCGAATTTTAATGGCCAGGCATCCGGCTACCTTATTCTCTTTACGCAGCTTTGCAGACAGTTCCTCGGTCATAGATACCAATACCGTTTCCAGTGTTTTCTTATCAGCCACATCAGTATGGAAGGTATTTTCGGTTGATATGGACTTTCTATCGCTATGCGGCACGATCTCGCTCTCATCAATCCCATTAGCTTTTTCCCAGATGTATCTGCCATGTTTACCAAAAGCTGTTTCTAAAAACCGGAGGTCGGTTTTTTGCAAATCGCCAATTTTTTCAATACCGAACTGGTATAGTTTCTGGCAGGTTTTTTCGCCCAGCATAGGTATTTTACGTATGGATAATGGGGCCATAAATTCGCGCTCCTTGCCATGCGGTATATACAACTGTCCGTTAGGTTTAGCCGCGTTGGTAGCCATTTTAGCCACTGTTTTGCCTGATGCCATGCCAAAAGAAATTGGCAACCCGGTTTCACGTATTACCCGCTGGCGCAGGTCGCCGGCCAATTTATAGCAATCGTAATAGCGGTCCATACCGGTCATATCAATATAAAACTCGTCAATAGATGTTTTTTGATAAAGCGGCACGCTATCATGGATGATCTCGGTAACCTCACGCGATGCCTCCGAATATCGCCCGTGACTGCCGCGTATCACCATAGCATGGGGGCATAAACGCATGGCCTGTTTCATGGGCATGGCCGAGTGGATACCAAATTTACGCGCTTCATAACTACAGGAAGCTACCACGCCACGCTCGGCCGATCCGCCTATTAGTACCGGTTTGCCAATAAGGTCGGGGTTAAACTTGCGCTCAACCGATACAAAAAAAGAATCGAGGTCAATATGTACAATATGACGTTTGAGTTCCATAGTACAAATATGTAAAATTTATTCAATAATACTAAAAATATTAGTAATATTGTTCCGCAATTATTTATGCTATGAAAAATTACGCCGACTTTATAATATTGCTCTCTCCTTCGGATAAAGTAAAGGCACAGGTGCGCGAGCATAAACTGTACGCTGCTGAAATTATTGGTAATTATGAGAGCATGAATTCTATTGCGCATATCTCCATTAAAAAAATGCACCGGCAAAAAAGCTTTTTAACCGAGCCGGCTATAAGGGCATTAACCCCAAAACTGGCTGCAATAGCCCCAATAACTTTAACCATTGATGGGTTTGATTATTTTAATCATGGCGAAGATTTTAAAACCATTTATGCAAAGATCCGCTCCTCGCCCGAAAACACGGCGTGGTTTAAAACACTCAAAAAGCACCTTAACCTCAAGGAGTTTATGGTACCGCATATTACCATAGCCCGCAATATCCCCATAAGTGATTTTAACCGGCTATGGCCGCATTTTAAGGCTATTAAATGGAATGAAACCTTTACCATAAGTGAGTTAACTGTACTTCAAAAAGAAACCTTTGCCCCTTTTGCCAAATGGGAGATATTTACGACATTACCGTTTAATGGTAAACCCTTGGATGTTGTACAACCTAAGCCATCATTAGTAAAACCTTTGCAAAACAGTTCATTACAGGGAAAGCAGATTAGTTTATTTTAGGTCCAGAACATTTTCAATGCATAGAACAAAAATCGTCCACTCATTGCCGCGGACGATGTCATTTCCAAGCATACAGCAATTTGTCATCCCTAAATAATTATCACTCCCAAATACCCTCCTTTCCCCATCATTTTAGTAATATTGAAGTTTTAAACTACTTTTTACTGCAATGGCTTTTAATTACCACCGCATTATTATAAAAATTGGCTCTAATGTTTTTACAGACGAGAAAGGTTTACCTAACCTGCAACGTATTGAACATTTAGTGGGCCAAATAGCGGCTATTAAAAAGCAAGGCATCGAGGTTATCCTGGTATCGTCAGGCGCGGTAGCTTCAGGTCGGAGTTTGATAACCGTTTCCGAAAAATCAGACGCTGTGGCTACCCGGCAGCTTTTAGCATCTATCGGCCAGGTAAAATTGATCAATACTTACGCCACTTTGTTTGAAAAATTTGACATCCTATGTTCGCAGGTGCTGGTTACCAAGGAAGATTTCAGGGACAGCAATTCGGGCGACCGTGCGCATCATTTTAACATGAAAAACTGTTTGGAAACCTTGCTGCATCATCAGGTTTTACCTATTGTAAATGAAAACGACGTGGTATCTATCACCGAGTTAATGTTTACCGATAATGATGAACTGGCCGGGCTAATAGCCTCGATGTTAAATGCCGAAGCGCTGATCATCTTAACCAATGTGGACGGTTTATACAATGGCGACCCCAAACTATCAACCTCAAAAGTGATTGAAGAGGTAAGTACCAATATAGATTTTTCATCCTACGTGCAGGATAGCCGGTCGCAATTTGGCCGCGGCGGTATGATTACCAAATCAAACATGGCGCAAAAAACAGCGCAGTTGGGTATTGCCGTGCACATAGCCAATGGCACCAAAGAAAATATTTTGACCGATGTTTTGGCTGATAAAGTAATACATACCCGTTTTATACCTAACAAAAAGGCATCCGGCAAAAAGAAATGGATTGCACATTCAGAAGGCTCGGCTACGGGTGTGGTGCAGGTTAACGAGGGTGCAAAAAACGCGTTAACATCTAACAAAGCAATCAGCGTACTGCCCGTAGGGGTGGTAAAAGTAATAGCCGATTTTAAAAAAGGCGATATCATTAAACTGGTTGACGAAAACGAAAAATTAATAGGTTTAGGCATAGCCGAGTATAGTGCAGATAAGGCCCGCGAAAGGATAGGGCAAAAAAATCAAAAGCCCCTTGTGCATTATGACTACCTTTATTTACAATACTAATTACAATGGATTACACCCAATATTTTGAAAATGCACAGGCAGCAGGGCGCAAAACTAACCTTACTGCCGATAAAATAAACCTGGTATTACAAGACCTGGCTGAGGCTGCTTTGGCTAATACGGACACCTTACTTGCGGAAAATCAAAAGGATCTGGACCGCATGGATCCGGCCAATCCAAATTTTGATAGGTTAAAGCTTACTCCTGCCCGTATTCAGGATATTGCCAAGGATATTGTAAATGTATCGAAGCTGGAAAATCCGCTGGGGCATATCCTTTCTGAAAAAACCATGCCTAACGGGCTGGAAATTTCAAAGATAACTGTACCACTGGGTGTTGTTGGTGTGATTTATGAAGCCAGGCCAAACGTAACTTTTGATGTATTTGCGCTATGCTTTAAAACAGGCAATATCTGCATATTAAAAGGCGGCAGCGATGCGGAGTTCTCTAACAAAGCTATCATTAAGGTTATTCATGAGGTGTTAGCCAACCATCAGATCGATGTAAATGTAGCTACCCTATTGCCTAAAGAACGCGAGGCTGCCGAAGCTTTGATGCAGGCAGTTGGTTATGTGGATGTGATCATTCCACGTGGCAGCCAGGGCTTAATAAACAGCGTGCGCAAAAACAGTAAAGTACCGGTTATTGAAACCGGCGCGGGCATTGTGCATACCTATTTTGACGAAACTGCCGATCTGGAAAAAGGCACCAACATTATATTTAACTCAAAAACCCGAAGGGTAAGCGTTTGTAACGCGTTGGATTGCGCGCTGATACATGTGGCACGATTAACTGATCTGCCTAAGCTTGCCAGACCATTGGGCGAAGCCGGTGTTGAAATATTTGCAGATGAGCGGGCTTTTGAGGCTTTAAGTGGCGATTATCCTGTGGAATTATTGCACAAAGCCGGTCCTGAACATTTTGGCACCGAGTTTTTATCCATGAAGATGGCGGTTAAAACCGTTGACAGTTTTGAAGCTGCTTTAGAGCATATAGCCGACCATAGCTCCAAACACAGCGAGGCTATAGTTACCGAAGATACGGCCAATATGGAAACCTTTTTAAACCGGGTGGATGCCGCGGCGGTATATGTTAATACCTCTACAGCCTTTACAGACGGCGCGCAATTTGGTTTAGGTGCCGAAATAGGCATCAGCACACAAAAGCTGCATGCACGCGGCCCTATGGGGCTACAGGAGCTTACCAGCTATAAGTGGCTGATTAAAGGTGACGGCCAAACACGTGCATAGCCGCTAAAACATTTTCAACCTTGCTTGTTATTTGGATATGGAAATAGTCTCAATTAACCCCGCAAACGGTAAAGTTTTAAAGAAGTATAAGGCGCATACTGCTTTAAAAGTTGAAAAGAAAATAGCGCAAACCCATAAAGCCTGGTTAAGCTGGAAAGAAACCATCTTTACCGAACGCGCAGTCCTGCTAAATAAACTATCATCAGTACTACAACAACGCAAGAACGAACTGGCGCGGTTAATGGCGCTCGAAATGGGTAAACCCATAGCTCAGGGCATCAGCGAGATAGAAAAATGCGCCGGTGTATGCGAATACTATGCTAAAAACGCCGCCACGCATTTAAAAGAACAGCTCGTGGAAACCGAAGCTTCCAAAAGCTACGTAACCTTTCAACCCATAGGCGTGGTATTAGCCATTATGCCCTGGAACTTCCCTTTTTGGCAAGTGTTTAGATTTTTGGCTCCGGCGCTTGCTGCAGGTAATTGCGGGGTGTTAAAACATGCGTCTAACGTACCCGGATGCGCCTTAGCTATCGAGGATTTGGTGGAGCAGGCCGGTTTCCCGAAAAATGTATTTAAAACGCTGTTGGTAGGTAGCAGCGAGGTAGATAAGATCATTGAGAACCCATATATACAAGCCGTAACCTTAACCGGCAGTACCAATGCAGGTAAAAAAGTTGCTGAAAAGGCAGGATCTGTATTAAAAAAGACCGTATTAGAGTTAGGCGGCAGCGATGCCTATATTGTTTTGGCTGATGCCGATTTGGGACACGCCGCGGAAACTTGTGTAAATAGTCGTTTAATCAATAGCGGGCAAAGTTGTATAGCTGCCAAACGTTTTATTGTGGTTAAAGCTGTCGAGAAAGAGTTTACACGGTTATTTAAAGAAAAGATGCAGCGAAAACCAATGGGCGACCCATTGAGTAATATAACGGCTATAGGCCCGCAGGCACGGGTTGACCTTAGGGATGAGCTGCATGAACAGGTTAAACTATCCATTGCCAAAGGCGCCAAATGTATTTTAGGAGGAGAATTGCCTGCCGGAGATAATGCTTACTATCCGGCTACTATACTCACCCAAGTAAAAAAAGGTATGCCCGCCTACGAAGAAGAACTGTTTGGCCCGGTAGCAGCCATCATATCCGCGAAAGACGAAGCCGATGCCATACGCATTGCTAATGATTCTGTTTTCGGATTGGGCGGGGCCATATTTACCAAAGACAAAAAACGCGGCGAAATGATTGCCGCTACTCAATTAGAAGCAGGCTCATGCTTTGTAAACTCACTGGTAAAGTCGGACCCGAGGCTGCCGTTTGGCGGCATTAAACAGTCAGGCTATGGCCGCGAGTTGGGTCTATTTGGCATACATGAATTTGTAAATATCAAAACGGTGTATATCGCTTAAATATAAAGTTATCATTTATATAAATTTTATAATAAATTGATTAACAATATTATTTTCTTTTAAATTAAATAAAAAATTGTATACTTTTTTAGGTTCCCTCCTGTTCGTCTCTCGCTAAACCGAACATCCTGATCTTGTATTTCAATTCATTGTTGCAATTTGAATGGGCGCCAAAACTTTGGCTAAAGCCATATGAATTAATATTGGTTCCGTCCCATAAATGGGACGGCAATGAATCTATAATATATTACCCCAATCATTGCCGTTGGTTTTAACCAACGGACTAAAAAAGGAAAACAAACTATTGGCTTCAGCCTAAATAGACATTATTACTTCGCTTTGACCAACAATTCCTCAGCATAAAAATCAAAAAAGTATCTTTGCACCTAATATGAGTAAGCACGGAAGGATATTAGTGGCCATGAGTGGTGGGGTTGATAGTTCGGTAGCGGCAGTAATGCTGCATGAGCAGGGCTATGAAGTTATTGGCCTAACCATGAAAACCTGGGACTACGCTTCATCAGGCGGCAGCTCCAAAGAAACAGGCTGCTGTAGCCTGGACAGCATTAACGATGCCCGTGCACTGGCGGTAGGTTATGGCTTCCCTCATTACATCCTGGATATCCGGAGTGAGTTTGGAGATTTTGTGATTGACAACTTTGTTGACGAATACCTTGCCGGCCGTACCCCTAACCCATGTGTGTTATGCAACACCCACATTAAATGGGAAGCATTACTAAAACGCGCTGATAAACTGGATTGTGAATTTATAGCTACCGGCCATTATGCCAATATCCGCTTACAGGACACTGGCCGGTACGTAATATCTAAAGGAAAGGATGAGCATAAGGACCAGTCGTATGTACTTTGGGGTGTATCACAAAAAAATCTGGCGCGTACTAAATTCCCGTTAGGCAATTTTTCCAAACCCGAAATACGACAAATGGCTGTGGAGATGGGCCAAATAGAATTAGCCGGAAAAAGCGAAAGCTACGAGATATGTTTTGTGCCTGATAACGACTACCGTTCGTTTTTAAGAAATAAAGTTGAGGACCTTGAAGAGCGTGTTGGCCCCGGAAATTTTGTTTTTAAAGACGGTAAAGTAGTGGGCAAACATCAGGGATATCCTTTTTATACCATAGGTCAGCGTAAAGGTCTGGGCGTGGCTTTTGGTCACCCCATGTTTGTAACCCGCATAATACCCGAAACCAATACCGTGGTATTAGGTACTGCCGACGAACTGGAACGCAAACAAGCCTGGGTACGTAATGTTAACCTGGTTAAGTACGAAAGTATAGCCGAACCTATTGAGGCCATTACTAAAATACGTTATAAAGACGCCGGCATGCAAAGCACCATTGTGCAAATGGGCGAGCATATACAGGTTGATTTTCACCACAATGTTTCGGGTATTGCACCCGGGCAATCTGCCGTATTTTATGAAGGTAGTGACCTGTTAGGTGGCGGTTTTTTGATGTAGATCTGCCGCATTTTTAATTCCGTAACTTCTCACTAAATCAACCCAATCAACAAATTAAACCTACACCAAAGTTTGCGTTTAGGGTTTCTTTATCTTTTATTTGCAGAAAATACACTTGTTAATGGCTAAGAATTTATTAATAGTTGAATCTCCGGCGAAAGCCAAAACCATAGAAGGATATCTGGGAAAAGACTTTATCGTAAAGTCAAGTTACGGCCACATCCGCGACCTGGTAAAATCAGAAGATGCTATTGATATAGCCCATAACTTTGAACAGAAGTATGAAGTTCCGGCTGATAAGAAACAGGTAGTAAGCGAATTAAAAAAATTAGCCAAAGAATCCGATGTGGTATGGTTAGCGTCCGATGAGGACCGCGAGGGTGAGGCCATATCATGGCATTTGTTTGATACGCTTAATTTAAAAGAAGAAAATACACGCCGTATAGTTTTTCATGAAATAACCAAGCCGGCTATAATGAATGCCATTGAAAACCCGCGAAAAATAGATTACAACCTGGTAAACGCCCAACAAGCGCGCCGGGTGTTGGATAGATTAGTGGGTTTTGAACTTTCGCCCGTTTTGTGGAAAAAGGTTAAACCATCGCTGTCGGCAGGTCGGGTACAATCAGTAGCCGTTAGGTTAATTGTTGACCGCGAACGCGAGATCAATAAATTTACATCAGAAGCGGCCTTTAAAATAATGGCCATATTTGGCACTGGCAAACAAGCCTTTAAAGCCGAATTGCCTGAGCGCTTCGCTCAACAGGGAGATGCCGAAAAGTTTTTAAATGACTGTATTGGCGCTGCCTTCAACGTACGGTCGTTAGAAACCAAACCCGCAAAACGCGCCCCTGCCGCGCCGTTTACCACATCAACGCTGCAACAGGAAGCCAGCCGCAAACTGGGTTATTCAGTTTCGCGTACTATGTCGGTAGCACAAAAGCTGTATGAATTGGGGTATATAACTTATATGCGTACCGATTCGGTTAACTTGTCTGATACCGCTTTGGATGCCGCCGCAAAGGAAATTACATCCGCCTACGGCGAAAAATATCATCAACAAAGAAAATACAAAACCAAAAGCGCGGGCGCTCAAGAAGCACACGAAGCCATACGGCCAACTTATTTTAACCAGCACACCATTGAAGGCGATTCGGGCGAAAAGCGCCTGTATGAGCTTATATGGAAGCGTGCGATAGCTTCGCAGATGAGCGAGGCACAGTTTGAGAAAACTACTGCTAAGATCAGCATATCAACCCGCAAAGAGGATTTGGTAGCCAATGGCGAAGTAATGCGCTTTGACGGCTTCCTTAAAGTTTACCTGGAATCAGACGACGAAGAGGAAGATACCCAGCAAGATGGCGAAAATACCATGCTGCCGCCTTTAACAAAAGACCAGTTACTTGACCTGCAGGAAATGCTGGCTATCGAACGTTTTTCGCGCCCATCGGCACGTTATACAGAAGCAAGTTTGGTAAAAAAGTTGGAAGAGTTGGGTATTGGCCGTCCGTCAACCTATGCCCCTACTATATCCACTATTCAAAACCGCGGCTATGTGGTTAAAGAAGAGCGTGAAGGCAAGCAACGCAAATTCAGGGTATTAACATTAAAAGGCGGTAGCGTTACCAAAGAAGAAAGAACCGAAAATACAGGCGCCGAGCGCAATAAGCTTTTTCCTACAGATATTGGCGCGGTAGTGAATGATTTTTTAGTACAGCATTTTAAAGGGATTGTTGATTTTAACTTTACCGCCAGTGTTGAAAAACAGTTTGACGAGATAGCACAGGGTTTAAAAGAGTGGACAGCTATGCTGCACGATTTTTATAAGCCTTTTCATAATGATGTACAAAGCACTATTGAAACTGCTGACAAAGCAACCGGCGAGCGCGACCTGGGAATACATCCCGAAAATGGCAGCAAGGTATCAGTACGTATAGGTCGTTACGGCCCATTTGTGCAAGTTGGCGAAAATGCCAGCGATGATAATAAAGACTACAAGCCTTTGTACGCAAGCTTACGCACCGGCCAAAGTATTGAAACCATTACGTTAGAAGAAGCACTTGAACTATTTAAACTGCCTAAAGTTGTTGGTGAGTTTGAAGGCAAACCTATGAAGGTTGCTATTGGCCGCTTTGGGCCATATATAAGCCATAACAGTGCTTTTGTATCCTTACCGAAAGAGATAGACCCACTGGATGTAACCGAAGAACAGGCTATTGAACTGATTGAAGCCAAACGCAAAAAAGATGCAGAAAAGCTAATTAAAGCTTTTGATGAGGACCCAACAGTTAAGGTATTGAACGGTCGCTGGGGACCATATATTGAGTTTGGCAAACAAAATGTTAAAATACCAAAGGATAAAGACCCTTTGACCCTCACCTTTGCCGAGTGTAAAACCTTAGCAGACGCTGATGCAAAAGCACCTAAAAAAGGTGGAAAGAAGTTTGCTAAGAAGAAGTAATTTAGTGAGTGGTGAATAGAGAATGGTGAGTGGTTGCTCACAATTAACTCACCACTGACAACTCACTACTCACCACTATGATCAAAGACCTCCCCGAAAATAATGTACAGGATATTGCTATCGCGGTAGCTTTAGAAAAAGAGAACGCTGAGCATAAAACATGGTATGTGTATCTTATCAACCTAAAAAAAGAACCTATTGAAACTGTACTGATCACCTCAAAAGGTTATGGCGAGAAAGATGGCGAACTGGTAAAAACCTCTACCCTACGCCATATGTTCCCGATGGTTGATGCCGGAAGTTTTAAAATTATTGAACCCATAGCCGAGGAAACTTTTGGTTTAAATAACGAATACTGGTTAAGCTATTATATAGGCACCCAGATATTTGATAAGAAATTTATATTCCTGCCTGAAAGTATTGTTGAGGGCAATTTCATTAAACTACCAGTAGTTAATAAACCGGGGGTAATGATAAAGTAGTTTGCAGTGGGCAGTTATCAGTGGGCAGTTGATTGCTCATTATATACTATATACTGCAAACTGCTAACTAAAAACTGCCAACTAAAATCAACTATCAAACTTTTCCAGCAACTTCAATAACGTTTCAAAATCTTTAGGATATGGGGCATGGATGGTGATATCGTTACCATCCATCAGCTTAAAGGTAACTTCATAAGCATGCAGGGCGAAGCGTTTCATAATAGGAAGCTCCTCCTGATCTTTGCCTAAATGGTATTTACGCTTAATCTCTGACAAAAAAACGGGTTTGCCCTTGTACATCTCATCCCCGGCAATGGAGGCCCGCTGTGTGGCTAAATGGATGCGTATCTGGTGCATGCGCCCGGTAACCGGTCGGCACTCTACCAAGGTATAATGCTTAAAGTATTTTAATGATTGAAACCAGGTTTCGGCGCGCTTGCCCTCCTGCCTGCTTATGGTAACGTTGCCTTTGCCAACATTTAAGATAGGCAGATCAATCAACAATTCATCAAACACATGTGTACCTTCAATAATAGCGTGGTACACTTTTTTAACTTTTCTTTTTTCAAACTGCATAGATACCGAGCGGTACGCCTCCGGGTTTTTAGCAATGATCAACGCGCCGGATGTTTCCTTATCCAAACGGTGGCATATCTGCGCGTCGTCGGCATAGTTTTTAGCTAATCTCAACATATTGATCTCTCCGCCCTCGCGCTCATCAAGGGAACTTATAAAGGCGGGTTTATTAACAACAATAATGTCATCGTCTTCAAATAATATAAGATCAGTAAACTTTGGAACTTTCATGTATGAGTTTAATAGGCGTCAAAAATACGGTTTTAATTTAAGTGTGTTGTTTTACAAAATGTCATTTCGACGAGGTACGAGGAGAAATCTATACACATGGCCGGGCAAGTGTATAGATTTCTCTCTATGTTCGAAATAACAGATGTCTAACATTTCAATTGGAACGGTTATTGTATTTGAAAAACAAAATACATCTAACTAAAAAACAATTATGAGTGATAAATCAACCCAACCTGTCGAAAAGGGATTTTTTGAAAAGGTTAAAGAAACAATTGAAGAATTTTGGGAAGGCACCAAAGATACGGCTGAAGACGTAAAGGATGCCGCCGAAGATACGATAGATGATATTAAGAGATCGGCCCCGGTTAAAAAGATTGCGGCGGCTGTTAAAAGTTCGCCAAAGAAAACCGCCGCTGCTGTAACTAAAGCTAAAACTGCTGCAACAAAAGTTAAAAAGGAAGCGGTAGCAAAAGCAAAAGAGGTTACCACAAAAGCCAAAAAAGAAGCCTCGGAAATAAAAGCTAAAGCTACCACCAAAGCAAAAGCGGTAACTGAAAAAGCTAAAAAAGAAGTAGCTGACAATAAAAAATCGGTCGCTTCAAAAACTGCTAAAGCTGCAACTGCAGTAAAGAAAAAAGCTGTAGCGGCTAAATAACTAACCGCATTTAATAACAAACAAAAGGGGCGGTTAATTAACTGCCCCTTTTGTTTTATCCTTCAAATTTATAGCCTACCCCTTTTACGGTCGACACACAATCGTCGCCCAGCTTTTCGCGGAGCTTGCGTACGTGTACATCAATGGTTCGGTTGGTAACTACTACAGAGTCTTCCCAAATATTTTTTAATATTACCTCGCGGGTATAAACTTTACCAGGTTTGGAGGCTAATAGATATAAAAGTTCAAATTCCTTTTTTGCTAAAACTACTTTAACACCGGCTTTATACACCAGGTAAGCTTCGCGGTCAATAACCAGGTCGCCTATTTCAAGTTTATTATCAGTAAAATCTTCGGGTGGCGCGTTTCTGCGTAGTATGGCGTTTATACGACTAACTAAAGCGCGCGGCTTTATGGGTTTAGCTATATAATCATCGGCACCAACGTTAAAGCCGGCAATTTCAGAATACTCTTCGCTGCGGGCGGTTAAAAAAACCATGAAGGTGTTTTTAAACTCGGGCATGGTACGCATAATGCGGCAAGCCTCAATACCATCCATTTTAGGCATCATAATATCCAAAACGATCAGATCAGGTAACGACCGTTTGGCCTCAGTTACTGCCTCCTGGCCGTTACGGGCTAAAAATACCTGGTAGCCTTCTTTTTTTAAATTATACTCAATCAGCTCTAAAATATCGGGCTCGTCATCAACAATAAGTATCTTTTGTTTTGTAGCGTTGCTCATCACAAATTTATTTTTGCATAAATGTATGTGCTTAAAAGAAGTAAACGGTTAAGTTAATATTAACAAATTGTTAATAGTTACTTTATTTTAACTTTCTATTGAGGACCGCTAAACGTTTTGTTTAAAAAATCTTCAAGTGATTTTCCGGTTATATTTTTGGCAATTATAACTCCTTGAGGGTCAATTATAAAATTTGATGGTATGGCATCTATTCTATACAAGCTTTCGGTAGGCCCTTCAAAGCGTTTAAGGTCCGACCCATGTTGCCATGTTAACTTATCTGCATTAATAGCCTGCTGCCAGTCTTCTTTCTTTTCATCAAGGGATATACCTAAAATATTAAACCCTTTTGAATGGAACTTAGCGTATTGCTTAACTACATTGGGGTTTTCCTGCCTGCACGGCGCGCACCATGATGCCCAAAAATCAAGCATTACATATTTTCCTTTATAGTCTGATAATTTAATGGGCTTGCCGTCAATACCGGCAATGGTGAAATCAGGTGCTTTATGGCCCAATGACACAGGTTTTACCAGCTCGATCTGGCGGATAAAATGCTGCACAGCCGGATTATCTTTAAAATCATCTTTTATAGCATCGGCATAAGCCACCATTTGCTGTTCATATTGTATCGGATCTAAACTTGTCATAGCGTAAAATGCAGCTAATGACTTTTTGTTATTGTTTATAAATGTTAAAACTTCCCCATTTGATGCATCAATATTTTTTTGAAACAACGGGCGGTATATATTGGTCAACGAATCCGTTTCATGACCAATAGCCTCTACCTTAGCCTGGTACTCATTAACCAACAGGCCATTTTTATCGCCATAAAAATTAATTATCTTATTATAATCCTTAATTTTTTCAGATTCGGGGGAACCGGTGATATCATAGGGGTGCTTCTCGTCTTTTAAGTCGGTTGTAAACTTAATGTCTTCACCATTTTTTGCAATAATATCAAATACGGCACCACCAATACGCAGCTTATACAAGTTAGCATAAGGCGCCCGGTGTTTAAAGCTGAATTCGCCGTCTTTAACCTGGGTTGAGTCCACCACATTGATGCTGCTGCTGTCGGCCTCAAGCAGGTAAGCCATTTTAAGATTTCCTGGATTTTTTAGCGTAGCCGAAATTGTAAAAGCTGCTTTATCAATACAAGAATATACAAGCACTGATAACGCTGCAAGTGCCAAAAGCGTAAAACGGTTTTTCATTTTGGTGGATTTATTAGCTATACGACAAATATAAGCGTATCCGCTTATTTTGACTCTAATTCTTTAATTAAAAGCTGGTTAGTTTTCTGTGGGTCGATCTTCCCTTTAGACAGTTTCATGATCTCGCCCATAAACAACCCTACAACGCCTTTTTTGCCTTTCTGGTATTCTTTAACCTTATCCGGAAATTTGGCTATGGCGGCGCTGATGTATTCATCAACCTCGTTGGTATTGGTACTGATGAGCAAATTAAGCTCGGCAGCCAGTTGTTCGGCAGTTTTACCGGGCGATTTTAATAGTGCATGGAACAACTTGTGGTATGCTACGGTATTATTAACCAATCCATCATCAACCAGTCTAATTAAACCGGCAAGATATTTGGGCTGCACATTAATATCAGTAATATGGGCCGAATGTTCGTTAAGGTATGATTTTACCGGACCCATTAATAAATGTACCGCGGCTTTATGGTTGGCGGTATGTTTTATCAGTTCTTCAAAAAACATGGCCAGTTCCTTATCGGCGGTAATTACCCCGGCATCGTAATCAGACAAACCTAACTGGGTAGTATATTTTTGATAAAGTTGCGCAGGCAATGCAGGCATAGCCTGTTTAACCCGATTTACATAAGCTTCATCCAAAACTATGGGCATCAAATCGGGCTCCGGGAAATAGCGGTAATCATTTGCCATCTCTTTTGACCGCAGCACCGATGTTTCGCCGGTATCGGCATTAAAGTTCAGGGTGTTTTGGTCAATATATTCACCTTTTTCAATCAGGTTGATTTGCCTTACAAATTCATGCTCAATAGCCCGCTGAACGTTGCGTATAGAGTTCAAATTTTTCACCTCGCAGCGGTTACCATAAGTAGTTTGGCCTTTTAGCCTAACGGATATATTGGCGTCACAGCGCATACTACCCTCTTCCATATTACCGTCGCAAATATCAAGGTAACGCAGGGTTTTACGTATCTCGGTTAAAAACTGCCCGGCTTCTTCGGCACTGCGCATATCCGGTTCAGATACGATCTCCAGTAACGGCACCCCTGCCCTGTTCAGATCAATAAACGAGTCGTCACACTGGCTGTCGTGCATACTTTTGCCGGCATCTTCTTCCATGTGGATATGATGGATGGCCAATTTTTTGGATGACCCATCGGCCAGTTTTACGGTGATATGGCCGCCCAGGCATACCGGGTGCTGATCCTGCGTTATCTGGTAACCTTTAGGCAGGTCAGCATAAAAATAATTTTTACGGGCAAAGGTATTTTGCATATTGATAGTGCAATTACAGGCCAGTCCCATTTTTACCGCATATTCTACCGCGGTTTTATTAATGCGCGGCAAAGTACCGGGATGCCCCAATGATATGGCGCTGATATGGTGGTTAGGCTCGGCACCAAAGGCAGCCGAATCTGAAGAAAACATTTTGCTTAAAGTTGATAGCTGCGCGTGAACCTCTAACCCAACAACTAACTCATACTTTTGCCCTATTTCTTCTGCAAGAATTGTCATAAATTATAATACAAGCTATATTTAGCCCGATGATTAAAGGTCAAATATAATATTTTAGTAACAACCTGCTAAAGTAAGTGTTAAAAGTATTGTTTTAATCGCGATTTATGTCTCTACAAACTGCTTACGTTAGTTGTCTGTTAGGACAAATATAACAGAATGCGTTTTTGGTAAAATGGTTTACAAAGGTTTACATAATTAGAATAATTAATATATTAATTAACTGATAATCAATATATTAATTATTTTATTTTCAAAAAGTGTAAACCCTAAATACACCTATATTTTTATGGTTAAATTACTTATTGGTCTAACTTCAGCACTACTTAACTTAGTTATCGTAATGTATTAGTTTTCAGCTTAATATGCGAACGTAATACTTGCCGCTTCACCGTGGTCTCACCTCCGAAGCGGTCCTACGGACCGGTCATCGCTTCGCTCTACCATCCTCTCATATCTTTTGACTATCTATGTCCCGTTAGGGACTACCTGTTTGTAGTCAAAAAAGGAGAAAAAAAATTGAGCCATCGGCTCTACCCTAAACTGCCAGGTGGGCAATTACGTTCAAAAAAGGGTAGCCACTACGTGGCACAAGCAAAAACTCAAGCTATTTTCTACAAATAGGTAGTCCCTAACGGGACATATAATCGCTTTTTTTTATTAGAAAAATAGCGTGCAGGGAGGGGTTTAGCAAAATATCAAACCCCTTCCTCCTCCTTCCCCAGGGAAGGAATCGCGCATTCCAGCGCTTTCATCGCTCTATCTAAAAGACTTACGAAGTTTTAAAAACTTCGTAAGTCTAAATGTCGTTACTTAATAAAAGTTCTCGCTTTCACCAACACATTATCCAACCCGCTCACATCACTACCACCCGCGGTAGCAAAAAACGGCTGACCACCACCGCCGCCTTTAACCTCTTTAGCCAGTTCTTTTACAATATTGCCGGCGTGTAAACCTTTTTCTTTCACCAGGTTCTCGGCAATCATTACGGTTATATTAGGTTTACCGTCGATATTGGCAGCTAAAACCAAAAACAGATCACTTACAATATCTTTTAATTGATAAGCCAGGTTTTTAATAGCATCGGCATTGGGTAACTCTACTTTTTGGGCGATGAAGTTAACACCATTTATCTGCTCGGCTTTTTGGGCCAATTCAGTTTTTAAGCCTGACGATTTTTCTAAAATAGTTTTCTCTATTTCCTTTTTAAGACGAGTATTCTCATCCAGCAAACTTTCGATACTTTTTGAAATATCCTGAGGGTTCTTTAATAACTCTTTAACCTGGTTAACCAAACGTACCTGGTTATTAATATATAACTCGGCAGCTATACCGGTAATGGCCTCAATACGCCTTACACCTGCGGCAACGGCGCTTTCGGCAATAATTTTGAAGAAGCCAATATGACCGGTAGCGGGAATATGCGTACCACCGCAAAGCTCTTTCGAGAACTTTTCATCGAAAGTGATCACCCGTACAAAATCACCATATTTTTCGCCGAACAGGGCGGTAACACCGCTGCTGATGGCTACGTCATAGGCTACATCGCGTTCCTCTTTTAAAGGGATATTCTCGCGCACTTTTTCGTTAACTATAGACTCTATCTGTGCCAGTTCCTCGTCGGTTACTTTGGCGAAGTGCGAAAAATCGAACCTTAAATACTCGGCATTAACCAATGATCCTTTTTGGTTTACATGGCTGCCCAATACCTGTTTCATAGCGGCGTGCAGCAAATGCGTAGCACTATGGTTGTTCATTATATTTTCGCGCCTTTGCCTATCAACAATGGCGGTTAGGGCATCATCAATATCATCAGGCAGTTTATCTACAAAGTGAACAATAAGTCCGTTCTCTTTCTTGGTATCTGTTACATCAATCACCTCTCCATCCGGGAAAACCAACTCACCGGTATCACCTACCTGGCCGCCGCTTTCGGCGTAGAAAGGCGTTTTATCCAGTACCACCTGGTATTGCTCCTTGCCTTTAGCGGTTACCTTGCGGTATTTAACTATATGGGCAATGGTTTCGGTTTCGTCATAGCCGGTAAACTCTACCGTTTCATCGTCTTTTAAAACTACCCAATCCTGGGTATCAATAGCAGATGCAGCGCGGGAACGGGTTTTTTGAGCTTGGAGTTCAACTTCAAAGCTTTCCATATCAATGGTAAAACCATTTTCCCGAGCAATAAGGTCTGTTAAGTCAATTGGAAATCCTGACGTATCATATAATTCAAAAGCTATATCACCAGGGATAGTTTTAAAAAATTTGAATAGGGACGCAAAGGCTTCTTCGCTGCTAGTCTTTCCATTTAATATCTCGACAATATCATTTTTATTAAAATTAATTAGGTCATTTTCGTTTTGTTCCAAAGCTAGCATAGCTACTGCATAAGCATGGTCATTTATTTTAAATCCCTCTTTGGACGGTCTGACCCATTCTTTGGCAGAAAATAGATCCTTATTATTATAAGCATTTAAAACATAATCATAGTATTTAGTCAACCCAATAATAATATCGTTTAATGTTATTAGTCCTCGATCAAGCGTCCTTAAAAAAGAAACCTCTTCTTCAAAAACAACTCTCTGCACAAAATCCTTTTGGTTATATAACTCATCAAACACCCCTTTAAACTGCTCGGCCAGTAAAGGCACCAACTGATTTATAAATGGTTCTTTAAATTCTAAGTATTGGTATGAATACCTAACCGCCCTGCGCAAAATACGGCGAATAACATAACCGGCTTTATTGTTTGATGGCAATTGCCCATCGGCAATGGCAAAGCTTACCGCGCGGATATGGTCGGCCAGTACGCGCATGGCTACGGCCACGTTCCAATCCACATCACCGGGAACGGCGGCGGCATTGTACTTTTTACCTGATTTTTGTGCGATGAAATCGATGGTATTCGAAAACACATCGCTATCATAATTACTCTGTTTACCCTGTATCACCCGCACCAAACGCTCAAAACCCATACCTGTATCCACATGCTGCGCAGGCAATGGCTGTAACGAACCATTTTTTAAGCGGTTAAACTGCATGAACACGTTGTTCCATATCTCAATAACCTGCGGGTCATCGGCATTCACCAGAGTAGCACCGCTAACTTTGGAGCGTTCGGCATCGCTCCTATTATCGTAATGTATCTCGGAACACGGACCACAGGGACCGGTTTCGCCCATTTCCCAAAAGTTATCCTTTTTGTTTCCCAAAAGAATATGATCTTCGGGTACAACTAATTTCCAAAAGTCGTACGCTTCCTGGTCTTTAGGCAGGCCCTCTTTTTCGTCACCCTCAAAAATGGTAACGTATAAGCGGCTTTTATCTATTTTATATACTTCGGTCAGCAGTTCCCAACTCCAGGCTATAGCTTCTTTTTTAAAGTAGTCGCCAAAGCTCCAGTTGCCCAGCATCTCGAACATGGTATGGTGATAGGTATCAATACCCACCTCTTCCAGGTCGTTATGCTTGCCAGATACACGTAAACAACGCTGCGTATCGGCCACGCGTGGCGATTTGGCCGGGGCCTCGCCCAAAAAAATATCTTTAAACTGGTTCATCCCCGCGTTGGTGAACATCAGTGTAGGGTCGTTTTTAACAATAATAGGTGCCGAAGGGACAATGGTATGTCCCTTACTGGCAAAAAAATCTAAAAAAGCCTGGCGTATTTGGTTAGCAGTCATGGGGCAAAGTTAATTAATAGTCGGAAAGTCCGAAAGACGGAAAGTGGGAAAGTTTGGATTATTGGATCGAAAGTCCGAAAGTCCGAAAGACGGGAAGTCCGGGAAGACCGGGAAGTCGGAAAGCTAGAACTATTTTTTTAAAGTATCTTTCGGACTTTTCGGACTTGCGGACTTCCCGACTAAATCATACATTTGAAGTATTATGCCTTACAAAGAACGCGAGATCAGTAAACTATACTACACCATGGGTGAAGTTGCGGCTATGTTTGATGTAAATACATCACTCATCAGGTTTTATGAAAAAGAGTTTGATGTACTTAAACCCAAAAAGAATAAAAAAGGCAATCGCCTGTTTACCCCCGAGGACCTGGAAAACCTGCGCATAATTTTCCACCTGATACGCGATAAAGGTTATACCCTAAACGGCGCTAAAGAACACCTTAAAAACAACCTGGGCGGTACCAAAGACAACCAACGCGTTATTGACTCGTTAGAAAACCTTAAAAAGTTTTTGTTAGAGGTTAGAGATCAGCTATAATTCTTTGAGCGTCATTGCGAGCGATAGCGTGAACAACCGACCGTAGGGAGCTCATTGATGCCATTAAAAACAATTAACTCATCAATAATCTCTGCATAGCTAAGCACAATATTATGTGGTAAATAACAACATCGTCCGCTCAATTGCCGCGGAGGCTGTTACTTTTGGCTTGATCCAAAAGTAACCAAAAGATCAAGTCAGCAAAAAGGCTTCTTTGCCGCACTTGCCTTTACCCTGCATTTCAGTCAGAACCACGGGCTGCAATCTTTTTGCCCTACTTCGTTCGCTCATTGCCTGCACTTCAGCAAAAAGTTGCCATGCCCCTCCCTTCGCACAATCCACCACATTCTGACTGCTCTCACCCGAAGCTGCTTTGCTGACGTTTTCTCCACAAACGTTCATTTCACACCAAATACTACCTAAGCTTTTTTTCGGAATTACTTCCCCCGTTCATATCCTGCAAATCCGTTCTTAATGACATGCTGATTTTGTGGATTAATTTGTAATTTGGTTTTGTTAAACCAACCCTGTCACCATGCTTGCCAATCATAAAGGCGAAATTCCTTTTGTAGTATTGATCATTCCTTTTTTATTGGGAATTACTATTGGCTTAAATTTTTCTTCAGGGGTTTATACTACCCTTCTTACTACTGCATTTGCTGTTTTAAGTGTGGTTTTTATCGCTTTAAACATCAGCTATAACAAACTTAATTTATATAAATTAAAATGGATTGGTGGCTTGCTGATGGCGCTGATATTACTATTAGCCGGATGGATAAGCGTTGTAAACTATAACGAACTGAACAGCAAAAATCATTTCGCAAAAACTCCCTCACAATATCTGATAGTCAATATTAATAACGAGCCCGTTTTAAAAAATGAGTTGGTACGCTTTACCGCAAAAGTTGAACAAGAAGTGGCTAACCAACAAGCAACAAATACCACCGGTACTTTACTCATAGCTATAAAAGATAGTGCAGCCACCCGGCTTAGCTATGGTGATGAATTGCTTATCCCCGCCAAATACAACGCGGTTGAACCACCCTTTAACCCGGCTGAGTTTAATTATAAGAAATACCTGGCGCATCAAAACATTTATTACCAGTCGTTTCTATATCCTAAACAATATGCGGTACTAAGCAAAAACAAAGGTAATCCCATTGTGGCTTTTGCTTTAAACTTACGGCAAACATTGGTACAAAAATTAAAAACCAATATGCACGATACCACGGCTATAGCCGTAGCATCAACACTGATATTAGGTTATAAGGCGGATTTGAGTGAGGATGTGCTGCAAGCCTATTCCAAAACAGGTACTATACATGTACTTTCGGTATCGGGTGCGCATGTGGCTATTTTATACCTGCTGCTGAATTTTGTTTTGATCTTTTTAGATGGGCGCAAATATGGAAAGCTGGTTAAAGCAATGATCATTATAGCGGCTATAAACTACTATGCTTTATTAAGCGGCTTCTCTCCTGCTGTTTGCCGGGCAGCGGTCATGTTATCGCTTATTATTATTGGTAAAACTTATAGCCGGTATATTAATACGCTTAATATATTGGCTATATCGGCATTTGTATTACTGCTATACAACCCGCTTTTTATAACCGATGTAGGCTTTCAGCTCTCGTACCTGGCGGTTGGCGGACTGGTGGTATTTCAACCCATTATTTACAAACTGCTGGAGTTTAAAAACAAATGGGCCGATAAATTATGGATGCTATGCTCTATATCCGTAGCAGCACAGGTAATTACCTTTCCGTTAAGCGCTTTTTACTTTCATCAGTTCCCGGTTTATTTTTTGATAAGTAACCTGTTTATTACTATACCTGTGCTGGCAATTATGTATAGCGGGTTGCTTTACTTACTGCTGCCGCAATTGCCCTATTTATCCAAAGCATTAGCGTATGTGCTGGAACAATCTATACTTATCATGAATAAAGTATTGGCTGCCATTGAACATTCGCCCATGGCAGGCATCAACAAAATATGGCTGACTACTACCGAGTATGTATTGCTCTATGTACTCATAATTTGCGTGTTTTATTATTGGTTTAATAAACGCAACCTATTCATAAAAATAGCTTTGGGCTGCCTGCTTTTATTAAGTATTAGTCTGACTTATAAAAGAATAAAAACTTTTAACAGCAATACCATTACCTATTTAAACCTGAAGAAGCATCCGGCTATTATATTTAAAGATGGTAGCGAAGCGATCGTATTAACTGATTTGCCCGCCATCGATAAAAATTACAGGTATAGTATACAACCCTATCTGGATAGCTGTAAAATAGCTAAGGCCACCATTTATAATTTAGATCAGGACATCAACACCACGTTTTTAAAGAAAAAAAATAACCTTATCCAATTTCAAAATAAAAAACTGCTCATTTATAATACCATGGTAAAAAGCCTGTCAGCACAAAAAATAAAAATTGACTATCTTTATATAACCGGCAACCCCAAACCTGATATAACGGTGTTGAAGAAAAGCTTCGATAATAACTTATTAGTGATTGATGGCAGTAATAGTGACGCTTCTATAAACGATATAATCAGCCAGGCGCGGGAAAACCATTTAGATTACCGGGTGTTAAAACGTAACAATTCATTTAGCGTAGTATCTAATTAGTATTAAACCATAGCATATATTTTTTATCTATAACAACATGAATATTAAACACACCGTAACATCATTAATATTGGCATTAAGCTGCTTAAGCATAACTGCCAGCGCGCAAAAAAATTATACAGAGGGATCGGCCATATATACCGTTAATACCCAGGCAGGTGATGCAGAGGCCAAAGTTGCTTTTAATAGCGACTCGAGCGAGGTAAGTGTACAACAGGGCCCGGCATTAATTAAAATGCTGGCCAATAATAAAGGCACCTATATGGCTATTTTAGTGGATGTACCTTTAGCCTCCATAAAAAAGGCGGCAGTTTTAACCCCCGATGAATTAGGGCAGACCGAAAATGCCGCGCCTAAATTTACTTTTATCCCAACTACTGAAACCAAAGTAATAAATGGTTTTAACTGCAAAAAAGTTGTTGCCAAAGATGCCAAAAGCGGTACAAGTACCGATGTTTGGGTAACTACGGATATTACAGCCCCGCAGAATCTGCTTAGCAGATATTTTGTTGCTGCGGGTGGTTTCCCGGTTCAGTTTGTGGGTAAACAAATGGGGCAATCAGCAACCATGACCTTGAAATCAATAGATAGTAATAAACCGGTAGCCGGCACTTTTGGTATACCGGCAGGTTTTGACAGAATAAGTGTTGCTGATCTAAATTCATTAGGCGGCGCGCGATAGTCAACCCCGCGTCCTATTTATTTAAAGGCTTCTTAAGCTCCATGTAAAATAACTATTTTTGCCACCCGATGTTAAGAAGCCTTTTTGCATTTATAAGATTTTTTATTTTCTGGCTATTGTTCTTCGCAATAACCAGGGCAATATTTGAGCTGTATTTTCACTCCAAACTTCATAGTGTATCTTTTATTGATATATTAAAAACATTTCTTTATGGTATCCGCATGGATGCCTCGGCCGCGGCCTATATTGCTATAATTCCGCTACTGGTGTTTTTTATTAATTGGTTTACAGGTAATAAACCTGTTAAGCCTATATGGTTTAAAGCGTACACCTGGATTTGCCTGTTCTTTATCAGTTTTATAGCTATTATTGACCTGGGCATATTTACAGAATGGGGTGCAAAAGTTAATTTCAGAGCATTTGACACCTTGTATATGGCACCAGCCGAATCCATGTCGTCTACAGCGTCAACACCCATCGCGTTGAATATAACCATTGGTATTTTGTTAGTCTTGGGCGGCATTATATTATCGCACTTTATATTGGACCATAGTTACGAACGGCCGCCGGTAGTTAGCGCCAAAAATAAGATGATACTTACTGCACTCATCATACTTGTTAACTTTATAATACTTAGAGGTAGCTTGCAACGTACCCCTATTAATCAAAGTGCCGGCTATTTTTCAAACAACCAATTGCTTGATCTATCTGCTCAAAACACCGAGTGGAACCTGGCGAATAATGTTTTTGAAAACTTACGGGCGCCATATAACCCTTACCTATTTATGCAGCCCCAAAAGGCGAAAAGTTTAGTAAACCAATTATTTACGGTAGAGAAGGACACTACAGTAAGTATATTAACCACGAAAAGGCCCAACGTAGTTGTTATACAGTTAGAAAGTTTTACAGCCGATCTGATCGCGTCATTAGGAGGCGAAAAAGGCGACGCGCCAAATTTTGAAAAATTTATTAAACAAGGGCTGCTATTTGATAATATATACGCCGCTGGCGACCGTACGGATAAAGGTATTGTTGCTATTTTAAGTGGCTTCCCATCGCAGGCAATACGTACCATTATTATTGATACCACCAAGCAACGGCAATTACCATCGTTAATAACCGATTTTAAAAATAATGGTTATAATACCACCTATTTTTATGGCGGCGGTGCCGATTATATGAACTTTGACACCTATATGAATGATCATAAAATTGATAAGATCATTGATAAACGGAGTATTCCGGCAAAAGATATCCTCTCTACCTGGGGAGCGCATGATGACGTGCTGCTAAAAAAACATGCGGCGTATTTTGATGACCAGCCAAAACCTTTTTTCAGCTATATTGAAACGCTTACCAACCATGAACCATTTGTATTGCCGGTAAAACCGCATTTTAGCGGTGAGGACGTTGCAGACAAGTTCAGAAGCACCGCTTATTTTACAGATTCATGCCTGAATGATTATTTTGAAGCAGCTAAAAAGCACGACTGGTATAAAAATACGTTGTTTATTTTAGTGGCCGATCATGGTCACCGGTTGCCGTTGGATACACATGCTGCTTATGACCCTGGGAAATACCATATTCCATTGCTGTTTTTTGGTGATGTTATAAAACCGGAGTATCGGGGTAAAACAATTACTAAACTCGGCAACCAAACCGACATTGCTGCAACCGTACTGGCACAGTTGAATCTGCCGCATCAGCATTATAAATGGTCTAAAGATCTGTTAAGCCCATACAGTAAGTCATTCGCCTTTTTTGATTGGGACAATGGTTTTGGCTTTTTGTTGCCACAACAGGCGGTTTCGTACGATAACTCCGGGCAACGGGTGATATATATAAGGGATAAGAACGCCCCTAAAAATGTAACGGATAGCGCGTTGCTGTACGGTAAGGCATTTATGCAGGAGATATTTACGGAGTATCTGGCGTATTAACAGCCCCCTGTTTTTAATTAAAAATCTTTCCCGGGTTTAGTATCCCGTTTTTATCAAATACCTGTTTAATACCTCTCCAAAGGGCAAAATGTACTTCGCTGTATTTTATGGGCATATACTCTTTTTGTACCAGGCCAATACCATGCTCGCCGGATATGGTGCCACCCAGGGCTACAGTCAGTTCAAATATTTCGCTTACGCCGTCTTTCAGTTTGGTATTCCAGTCCTCATCACTCATGGAGGCTTTAAGGATGTTTAAATGCACGTTGCCATCTCCGGCATGACCGTAACATAACGAATCAAAACCATATTTTACGCCAATATCCTTAATACCCTTTATCAGTTGCGGTAAAGCGGCGCGGGGCACTACACAATCTTCCTCCTTATAAATGGAGTTTGATTTTACCGATACCGCCATAGTTCGCCTGATACGCCAAAGTTCTTCCTTTTGCGCGGCCGTATCGCCAAACAAAACATCAATGCAATTAAACTCCTCTAAAACGGTATTTATCTTTTCGCAATCGGCAAATATTACATCCATATTAGTGCCGTCAACCTCTATCAACAAAAAGGCTTCAACCCCATCTTTTAAGTCAAAAACAATATTGTCCTTCTCCATTACCCACTCTACCCCTCTCCTTTCCATAAACTCCAGTGCCGATGGCACAACACCCGCCCTGAATATAGCCGACACCGCTGCGGAAGCCGCGTCATTAGACGGGAAAGAAGCCAGCATCAATGCGCTTTGGGTTGGAAGCGGAATCAATTTAACCACAATTTTAGTAATAATGCCCAGCGTACCCTCCGAGCCGATCATCAGTTGAGTTAAATTATAGCCCGATGCATATTTAAGCGTATTGGCACCTGTCCAAATAATATCGCCGCAGGGTAATACCACCTGCAGGTTTAACACGTACTCGCGTATGGTACCATACTTTACCACCCTTGGCCCACCCGAACCGTGGGATACATTGCCACCAATAAAACAACTGCCTTTACTTGCCGGGTCAATGGGATATAATAAACCCTTTTCTGCAGCTGCGTTTATAAAATCTTCGGTAATAACACCCGGCTCAACAGTAGCCTGCAGGTTTTGCTCGTCAATGGTAATAATTTTATTGAAGCGTTCCATAGCTATCAGCAAACCACCCATAACCGGCAACGCACCGCCGCTTAAACCGGTGCCTGCGCCACGCGGGGTAACGGGAATTAAGTTTTCGTTACATAACTTCATCAGCGCCGAAACTTCTTCGGGTGTTTTGGGTTTGGCAACAACCTCGGGATAATAAGTAAGGTCCTCGGTTTCGTCGTGGCTGTATTTTTCAAGTGCTGGTTGCGCGGTTAAAATAGCGTCATCACCCACAATAGCCTTAATGGCGGCAAGTTTATCCGGTGTTATTTTATTAAATGTCATTATGCTTTGCTATAGTTTATTACCACATTTGAGTAGGCCACTTTACACCCTAACGGCGGATTTAGCTTTTTAATACTTACCTCAATCCGCTCAACGTTGGGGTATTTAGTTTTCACCTGGTCAAGTATGCCTTGTGCAACCGTTTCAATCAATTTTTTAGGTTGCTGCATTTCGGCACAGGCAATCTCGTATAGATCCTCGTAGTTAACCGTATGCGCAATTTTATCATCTATAAGATCGCCTGATGGTTCAAAACTTACATCAATATCAACCAAATAACTATTACCTAATTGTTGCTCCTGCGGATAAAACCCATGAAAAGCGAAAAACTCAGCTCCATGTAAAGCTATTTTAATCATGTACCAAATGTAATTAAGAATATTAAAACGCCCAATTAACTTGTTTGGCTAAAGCCCTTTTATGCATTTTTTCTATCCGCCCCATAAATGGGACGGCAATGAATTAATTAACATTATTATCGATTTTAATTAACTGTTCATTGCCGTTGACTTTAGTCAACGGAACTAATAGTAATAAGACTTGGCTTTAGCCAAATTCAATCCCCTAAAAAATCAGCATACCACTGCCCGGATGCTTTTACGGTGCGCTGTTGCGTTTCAAAATCAACGTGGATGATGCCAAAGCGGGGGTTATAGCCTTCGGCCCATTCAAAATTATCAGTCAGCGTCCATATAAAATAACCGCTTACTTCGTAGCCATCGCTTTTGGCGCGCGCAACTTGTTGCAAAAAGTCCTGCAGATACTGCGCACGCTTAGTATCATTAATTACGCCATCTACCACCTCATCAGGAAAAGCCGAACCACTTTCGGTAAGGTATATCTTTTTGATCTGAGGATAAGCGTTAAACTGTTTCAGCATGTGATATATCGATTCCGGGTAAACTTCCCAGCCCATTGCAGTTGTGGGTACGTTCCGTTTTTCGGCCTTTACCAGTTTAGCGTGAATATAGGGCGTAAATAGCGAGTATTTAACAATTTCTCGGGTGTAGTTTTGTACACCAATAAAATCAAAATCAAAAATTAGATTGGCTTCATCGCCGGGCAAAATATACTTCTCCATCCCCTTTAAAACCGAAAGTTCGGGATAGCCCATGCCCAATATCGGCTCAATAAATAAGCGGTTTAACAATGCATCTACCCGTTTAGCCGCAGCCACATCGCGCGGTTTGTTGGAATAAGGTTCAATATACGAGCAAGAAAATGTAGTGCCTATCTGTGTAGTTTTCGGCAATAATTTACGCAGCGTCTTCCCTCCTGCTACCATACATAATACCGCATGGTGTACGGCAGGTAAAAAATTCTTTAGCCCGGTTTTACCCGGCGCGTGGATGCCAAAAAAGTACCCCGCACCCGTAAATACTGTAGGCTCGTTCATTACCATCCAGTGCTTTACCCTATCGCCAAAACTTTGGGCACAAAGTGTTGTGTAGTTGGTAAACCAATCAACAATAGCCCGGTTTGTCCAGCCGCCCTGTAGTTCCAGCGCGTGCGGCAGGTCCCAGTGGTAAATAGTTACCCAGGGTTCCACACCTTGCTGCAGACAGTAGTCAATAACGCGGTTATAATAATCAATACCGGCCTGGTTAACGCGGCCGGTGCCATCAGGCAATAAACGCGACCACGAAATAGAAAACCGGAAAGCCTTTATATTTAGTTGTTTAATGAGGTCGATGTCCGCTTCATAGCGGTTATAAAAATCGCAGGCGATATGGTGGTGATGGCCGCCAAATATCTTTCCTTTTTTTGTTGAAAAAACATCCCATACTGATTCACCCTTGCCATCGGCATCATGGGCACCTTCAATTTGCAGGGCAGCCGTAGAAACTCCCCAAACAAAGTCATCACCAAAAAGTTGCTTATTAAGCGGTATATCCTGAATATTAGTAGATTTCATTAAGTTGAGCTAACGCAGGGCTCAAAAGTAGTACAATTAGCTAAAAGAAACGTTTTATTAAATAGCTTAATGAATAAATGAAGACCTCATGCTTTTCAAGATCATCCACTCGCATAAATGACTGAATAAATTTAATATCGCTTTCATAACTTTATGTTTTATGTTGATACTAAGGTAATGAGGATATGTGTGGTTATGGTGTTGTTTGTGTTATGTTATTGTAAACCAATTATCCCATCGTTTTGTAATCCAGGTCAGTCAAATCCTTTACCGAGCCAAAGCCAATCACATCTTTAACCACCTGCCCGTCGGTCATTTCAACAGCGCGGATAAGTTTGTCTGAGCCAAATTTATCTTTTATTTCATGCATGGTTTTAAATGCGGTTTCCTTGCGGTCCATATCTTCAAATAAACTGTACAGCATATTACCATTGTTTACAAAGTTGGTTACACCCACGCGCATACTGGTTATTTCTGTAGTCATTACAGGGCCGGTTTGGGTTAGTTGTTCAAATTTATCAATACGTACACGTATCATACGCATAATACTTATGGCATCCTGCACAGGGGTAGTTATGGTAAAGGCATCATCCCAACGTGTACCATCTTCATAACGGGCAGTAAACGCTACCGACTTACAATAAAACTTATGTTTTACCATGCGCTTTTCCAGGGTAAGGCAAAGCGTCATAAACAACTGGTCAATATAGGTAATGTGTTGCCTTTTTTCTGCGGATATCTGCCGCATGGCCTGCATACCCCTATAATCGTGCGCGGCAATATTGGTTTCGATAAAATTGAGGCGATAATGCCAGTAAATACCTTCAATCCCTTTAAAAATAGCTTTCAATTTATCGGGGCCGGCGTACCGCATTTGCAATGGAGTATTTATCCCTGCCCGCTCAAGCCGATAGCTCATATTGCCGCCAATACCGGGCATATCACCTAATTTTAACGGGCGTAGTATGTCGTCAATATTTTGCGGGGTTATCAATAGCAGCCCATCCAGTTTTTTGCCGCGTACCGATCCCAGTTTGGCTAAAAAAGCATTTGGCGCAATACCGACGGAACAGGTGAGCCAATCGCCCACTTTTTCTAAAATATCACGTTTTATTTTTTTGGCGATAGTTACCGGATCAAGATAGTCATAGTTGGTAAGGTTGATAATGGCCTCGTCAATACTTTTGGCTACCACGTCCTTACTGTATTGGAGTAATACATTAATAATTTTGGTGTGGTACTCGCGGTAACGGGCGGGGTTGCTCTCAACCGGCACCAGGTCAGGGCAAACCGCCATGGCATCATTTAACCGCATCCCCGCTTTTAAACCACGTGCTTTTGCCTCTTTTGAAAGTGAAATAACGCAGCCATACTTACCCGTATACACGCAAACCCCCACGGGCCGATGGCGTAGCCAGTAATTGGCCTGCTGCTCGCAACGGGCAAAGTAGCTGTCCATATCAACAAACAGCACCTTCGATTCGGTTTTTACTTCAATGGAGTTTTGATTCACTTTGTAAATTTGCTAATAATATTAGCAAAAAACAAAACTAAATCCTATTATAATTTAATATATTATTTCGGGCGACGATCCTCTGAGAAAAGCACACTCATTAAAATCGGCTGTTTAATTATCTGGCCATGACTATAATAGGCATTCCAAGGCATAAGACCTATTACCCTTATCGCTTCATCATTAAGTATTTTGTCATCACTGGGCTTAAATAAACTTATGTTTTCGGGTTTCCCTAATTTGCCAGGTTGAAAAACGATGTTAATTCTTTTTGCCCCGCTTTTAAGATTGGGGATAATTAACCAATTAATATGATCATTTATAAATTTTGTACGCGCATTGCTGTCCTCATTATAAACCGCATCTTTAACGAACGGATAAACAAATTCCTTAACCCCGGTAACTTTTCCGTTTAAAACAACGACACGAGTTTCGGCAGCATAAACAGGGCTCATGTAAGTATAAGTATAAATTGGTTTTCCTTGAGCCGCCCAAATATCCCCCTTAAACCACACGGCTTTTACCATTCCATTTTTAACTGTTACCGATCCATCATTAAACAAAGGTGTAAGGTCTGTTTTGTGTTGAAATTTTGTATCGTTACAACTATAAATATTGATTAGGTACAGTTCATTATTAACTACTGTCCATTCCGCATTATAGCTGTCGCATGGGTCATCATAAGAAGTGGTACGATAGCTAACCAGTTTTTCTTTAATAGTTTTTACTAAAGGATATTTATTTAGCGGACTTTCGGAAGTTAGCGGAAAGGTTTTTCCGTTGATGATGATAATATCGCTTTTAGCTTTGAAACTAAAAATCAACATAAAAACAATATACAGGATAAGGAGACGGTTCATGAATTAAATATACAAAAAAGCCCCACGAATTTTCGTAAGGCTCTATATATTGAGGTTAATTTCTTTAGTTTCGAAATGAGAAAAACATTCACTCACTCACTAATTCACTCAATCACTAATTAAAACTACTCCCCCCTTTTCAACCCGTACTTCTCAATTTTACTGTACAGGTGGCTGCGTTGTATATCAATATCGTCGGCGGTTTTTGATACGTTCCAGTTGTTTTTTTCGAGTTTGAATTTAATATACTCGCGCTCGGCATAGTCCTTATAGTCCTGGAAGTTTTTAAACTGGTTAAAATCGGTTTCCGCAGCGCCATTGCCATTTGTGGCGGCAGCTACCGGCGCCGACGGGTTGGCAAACGCCTTCACATCCGCATCCGTAATGGTTTTATCGCTTAGAATAATTAAGCGCTCCACCATATTACGCAGCTCGCGGATGTTACCCGTCCACGGCAGGGCTTTAAGGGCCTCCAGCGCCGCTTCTGATATCTTTTTAACCGGCATACCGTAGTCATTGCATATCTCCTCTAAAAAGCTTTGCGTTAGCAGGCTTATATCGTCCCTGCGCTCGGTTAGTGGTGGTACGTGTATCAGTATCACACTCAAGCGGTGGTAAAGGTCCATACGGAAGTTACCCGCCTCAATTTC
Organism: Mucilaginibacter sp.; assembly: GCF_039935595.1. Taxonomy (GTDB): domain Bacteria; phylum Bacteroidota; class Bacteroidia; order Sphingobacteriales; family Sphingobacteriaceae; genus Mucilaginibacter. Next base: position 32,726 of record NZ_JBDTJZ010000216.1, read on the forward strand.
TTTCAGCAGATCTTTATTGGTTGCGGCAACTACGCGCACATTCACCTCAATTTCCTTTTCGCCGCCTACGCGGGTTATTTTGTGCTCCTGCAGGGCGCGCAATACTTTGGCCTGGGCCGACAGGCTCATGTCGCCTATCTCATCCATAAACAGGGTACCGCCCGATGCGGATTCAAACTTGCCTATGCGCTGTTTGATGGCCGAGGTAAACGACCCCTTCTCGTGCCCAAACAACTCGCTCTCTATCAACTCCGACGGGATGGCCGCGCAGTTAACCTCTATCAGCGGGGCGTTGGCACGGCTTGATTTTTCATGCAGCCAGCGGGCCACCAGCTCCTTGCCGCTGCCGTTGGCACCGGTTATCAGTACGCGGGCATCGGTCGGGGCCACGCGCTCAATGGTTTCTTTTATTTTGCCTATGGCCTGGCTCTCGCCCAGTATGGGGCGAACTTTGGATACCTTACGTTTTAACGTTTTGGTCTCTACCACCAGACTGCCCCTGTCCAGCGCGTTACGCACGGTTATCAGGAGGCGGTTTAGGTCGGGTGGTTTGGAGATGAAATCGAAAGCGCCTTTTTTGCTGGCCTCCACAGCGGTCTCCACCGTACCGTGACCGGATATCATAATAAACGGCAGATCGGGTTTTATGGCCAGACCCTCGCTTAAAACCTCCATGCCGTCCATGCGGTTCATTTTAATATCGCATAGCACCAGGTCAAAATCTTCCTTGCGGATCAGCTCCAACCCGTCGACGCCGTTATCTATATCAACAACTTCATAATCTTCATATTCCAGTATCTCGCGCAGGGTACTGCGTATGGCGCGTTCGTCGTCAATAATTAAAATTTTAGCCATGTTTATTTGTTAGGTAGTTACGTATTTGCTAATATATGCTTTTGTATATTAAACTAAACACTTTTGGAGGGATGTTGTTTTGGGTTTGGTTAAATTTGTTGATTGGGTTGATTGGGTGAGTGGTTGGGGCTGAGTGTCTGAACCGCTGATTATGGTGATTGTTGGATTGCGCTGATGCCCGATTAGCAGCAGCGAAATTTAAGCATGATTTTTTGGGTTAACAGGGTTAACACAACTTAACATATTTCGGCAAAAAAATGAGTTAATTAATTGATAATCAATTTGTTAATAAAAAAAGGTGTTAACCATGATTTTATTTTTACAACACATTGTCTTTCAGTATTTTATACCAATAAAGTGGTTTTTTTGTATTTAAGGGTGAAATTGAAACTTTTTCACTTAGTCACGAGTACGCAACCCGCTGGCCGGCGCTGGATACTCGCGCCAGCATTGGGGCAATAAGATAATTTATGTATTTAGTGAGGTATAACCTATTGATAGTAAGTTAATTTGTAACTTAGACTTTATTTAATAGTTTTCACAACCTTATCAAATCTATTATGATTCAAAATCAGGCTGAACAAATCGGTTTAGAAGATGGCTTTGACGTTTCAGAAGATAGTTATAATGCGCTGATCGACGTAATTCATCAAGATATAAAAGTAAATGAACGGGTTGATGCCAGTTTTCATTTTTTAAAATATCATGATTGTATTGACCGCGAGGGAGATTTTTTAAAAAGCCTCCGCAAACATCTTGTATACTATTGTTTTCCAAAAGCAAGATACAAAGGTAAAACAGTTGATGAAATAACCGAGTTGGTTTTTGAAGGGCGGGATAAATTCTTTAATGCTAAGGATTCAGCGAATGGCCGCAAAGGCTCCAGCAGGTCGGGTGAACTTGGAGAAATAGCCCTATATTTTTTACTGGAATCTTATCTAAAAGCTCCCCAAATCATCAGTAAAATGTCCCTAAAAACGACACAAGGAGAAAATTTCAAAGGTTCAGACGGCATTCATTTAGGTATTCAGGGCGATAAGAAATGTATCTTTTATTGTGAATCAAAACTTAACAAAAAGCGTGATGCTGCTTTTGACGATTGTGTTAAATCTGTTTTAGATTTTCAAGGAAAGAAAAAGGATTTTGAAATATCAATCATCAACAATCATATTGATGTATCAAATGCAGAATTGCGTGAAGCTATTATAGAGTTTTTAGATCCCACCAAACCAAAGGGTGATGATTGGCTTGAAGTGCACGCTTGTTTTATAGGGTTCAATTGGGACAAGTTTGTTGACATCGAAACTTGTTTACCTAATGATAAGTTAATGGGCGAACTAAAAAAACAACTTACAGCAGAAATCTCTGTGATGAAAGATTATTTGAATAAGAAAATAGTTTATCCTTCCATAAAACAACGTTTTTTTTTCTTCGTAATGCCTTTTAAGGACATTGACACGTTAAGGACTACCTTTCTAACCTTGTTATATGGAAACAAATAGCGAATCCATTTATGACACACTTTCTGAACGAATCAGCAAGTCTGATAAGTTTAAAGTCTATAACAGGCTTGTTCAGAATGAAATATTAGGGAGTTTAAACTTGCAGGGCATTTCCGGAATAAACCTACAGGTAGATGATATACAATTTCTGATTCAGTCTGCATCTATCTTCGCCTGTTCCACTAAAGATGAATACAAACAAATTGGTTACAGTATCGGTACGTTGTTGTATATCTATTATAAAGAAGAATATCCGGAAATTATAGATATCTGTTCCTTTTTATTGGTTCGATTGGGTAATTTCCCGGCACATCAATTATTGATGAAAAAATGTGCCATAACTGAATCGGAGAAATTTTCAGAAATGCCTTTTGATTTACAGATTGAATCAGCCAGCAAAAGCGTTGAAAACAAAGTACATATTGGTGAAGTCGAACTTCTATTAACTGATTTCCAGCGAGATTTATTAGAATCTCTAACCAAGGGGATTGACTCCAGTTTTTCAGCACCTACTTCCGCAGGAAAATCCTTTTTGCTAATTCTCTATATTATTAACTTAATTAAAACAAGGGATCAGGTTAATATTGTTTATGTGGTACCGACAAAAGCTCTTATCAATCAGGTTAAAAATGACATCCGCGAAAGCTTTAGGAGATATGACATAGATGATGTACGGGTGCTCTCTTCAACTATCTCTTTTGAATTTGAAGATATATACACTCAAATCAAACAGGAAAAGCACATTTTGATCTTAACACAGGAAAGATTAAGCAATTTTTTATCAAAATCAGAATTGGATATAAATCTTGACGTACTTATCGTGGATGAGGCGCAAAAAATCAACGACGGCAATAGAGGAATTATCCTAGAACGCGTGATACGACAGACTATAAAGAGATTTCCACTATTAAAAGTCGTATTTTCTTCACCGCTTGCTTCAAATCCTGAATTTTTTCAAAAGTATAAAGTATCAGTTCAAAAATTCCAGACAAACTATTCACAAGTACACCAAAATGTTATTTTTCTTAATTCGAATAAAAAACTGGAGTTCCTTGCATGTCTGGGTGTGACACAAATGCCAATATTAAAAGAATCTACATTGCAAAAACAGTGTCCTACTACAAATAAAGCTAAAATGGCTTTTTGGGCGTTCCACCTTGGAAAAAATCAATCAAATATCTTATACGCAAACGGAGCGTCCGATACTGAGCAGTTAGCGAGCGAATTGTGTAAATATTTGCCGGATGTACAGCATGAAGCCATAAGCATTTTTTCAGAATTTATAAAGGATAATATACACACAGATTATACATTGATCGACTGTCTAAAGAAGGGTGTGGTTTTTCACTATTCGACTATGCCCCGTGAACTCAAGGAAAAGATCGAAGAGCTATTTGCAAATGAAAGCATTCCGGTAAACTATCTTTGTTGCACAAGTACCTTATTGGAGGGTATGAATTTACCCGCACGAAATGTATTCATCCATAAGCCAACAAAAGGCCGAGGAACCAAAATGGGTAAATTTGACTTTTGGAACTTGGCAGGAAGAGCGGGGAGATTATTAAAAGATTTTTATGGAAACATTTATTGTATAGATGTACGGGAATGGGGCATCGAGGGCTATATTCCCGAGAGATCAATTGAAAACTACACCATAGAAAGTGCTACCGAAGATTCCTTAAGTACCCGAAGTGCCGACCTGTCGGCTTATTTGCAAAACGCCAAAGAGCCCTTTCCGGCAAAAGAAAAAGACATTTTAGAACAGGCAACATCAACATTTATACTCGATTTCTTAGAAGATAATGCCAATACGGTTGAACGATTTGTAAGTGAGAATCAAATGGTGCTTAACTCTCTGGACAACATATTAAAAATAGACGGAGCCATTAAAACTATTGCAACGAAAAATGTCTTGCCAAAAGAGATATTACGAAAAAACTCGGGAATAGACCCGCGGTTTCAAAATGACCTTTTTTTATTGTTTCACACAAAAATATACACTTACTTTTTGCCTAAATATCCAGCATCCGGCACGGAATTTTATAACTCCTTAGTAGCAATTTATCAGATAATTGATGATTTGTTTTTGGGAGGAACTGACAAAAACATATTAAGACATTATGCAGTAATTTCCTCCCAATGGATAAATGAAAAATCTATTGGATTTTTAATTCAGGAGCGAATCGATTACGAAAAAAAAGAAAATAAATTTGTTTCAGTTAATAGATGTGTCCGGTCGATTGTAGACGAAATCGAACGCATCGTCACATTTAAGTATTCCAAATACTTAAAGTGCTACACAGATATTCTTCAACATTTCTTATTGACATCTGGCAGAGAGATCAATGTTATAAATTTGTCGGCTTATTTAGAACTTGGAGCTTATCATCCTACAACTTTAAGTTTATTATCGTTTGGTGTATCAAGGACAACTGCGATACGATTAAGAATAATTATAGGTAACAACAATTTGGACAGAGCTGAATGTCGAAAGTGGATAGATGACAATATGGAAAGGAAAAAGTCCGAGTTACCTAAAGTCTGTCAGGATGACTATGAAAAGAATTTTGAATAATACCCCTCACCTGCTGGCGCACGCGTGTCGCGTGTGATAAATTATGATTTGTTTGAATGTCCTATGTAGTTGAATGTCCTATGTAGAGATTGCCACGCTACCGCTCGCAATGACGCGCGGAGAGTGGTAGGCGGGCTACACACTACCCGTTCGCAATGACATAAAAGGAAATGTGGGCACCCGTCAGCCAAGCAACTTCGGGCGAAATCAGGTACAAACAATGGTGGGTGGTGCGGCTGCAGGGTATAGTAAATATTTGCCGGAGGGTTGGGCAAGCGCGACGCGGGGCAACTGTTTGCGGCCCAGGTTTTACCTGATTTGCAGGGCAAAGGCCCAGTGCGGCAGAGAAGCCTTTTGGCTGACTTGATCTTTTGTTACTTTTTCATCAAGGAAAAAGTAATAGGCCTCCGCGGCTATGAGCGGCGGATGTTGTCGTTTTCCACATAACACATTCTTGTCCTATGTAGAGGTTGCCACGCTACCGCTCGCAATGACGCGCAGAAATAGAAGCAATGACAATGTGGAGAGATGACATTGAGAAGAACGTAAATTGATGGTGATTGGTACAGTTGTAATTAACCAAACCAATCACTTAATCAACCCAAAAAACTACTTAACGGTTTTTTTAACCTTAATGGCGTTTAAGCCCTTTTGCCCCTGCTCGGTTTCAAAAGTAACTTTATCGTTTTCGCCAATTTGCTCTAGCAAGCCGTTAACGTGCACAAAAATGCTTTCCTGGCTTAGCAGGTCCTTAATAAACCCAAAACCTTTTGACTCGTTAAAGAAAGATACCACGCCATTACGCACCACCTCAACTTCAATATCTTCCTGTTTGGAGGTACTTATCTGTATGCTTTCTACAGCAACCTGCTTGCGTTTGGTTGCGTCGGGCGGTGTTGAGGTAATGTTGCCGTTCTCGTCAACATAGGCCATCATTTCTTCTAAACCTTTACCCTTATCGCCATTGGCTTTACGCTCTTCGGCTTTTTCTTTTTTGTCCAGTTGTTTTTTGAGCTTCTTTTTTTCGCGCTCTTTTTTACTAAATGTTTCTGTGGATCTACCCATTATATTAATTAAGTGTAACATTAAACTTCGTTCACCCGAAGTTGCGGTTTTTATCAATTAGCTAAGGCTATTTGCCCTGGTCTTAAAAATTACGTACAAAAAAAGCATCTCCCATAAAGGAAGATGCTTTTAAATGATTTATAGTGTGTTAAGCTACTTTTACATTTACTGCGTTAGGTCCTTTACGGCCTTGCTCAACTTCAAAACTAACAGAATCGTTTTCGCGAATGTTGTCAATTAAGCCTGTTGAATGTACAAAGATTTCGCTTCCACCATTAGCAGGTGTGATAAATCCGAAACCTTTTGTTTCATTAAAAAATTTTACTGTTCCTTCTTGCATTATATTGTTATTAAATAAATTATATACAAAGGTACGCATAAATAACGGTTATTTTACTTTTGGTGTAATTATTTAATTGTGTTTAAGGGTGTGGGGAATAAATTTAAAAAGAGCGCTGTCATGGTGAGCCGCGTCGAACCATAGCGGGTAAGGGCCATTACGCACATCCTTCGACGAAGCTCAGGATGACAGCCCACTGTTTGTTTAAGAGGGTTGTCATGGTGAGCCGCGTCGAACCATGGCGGGTAAAGGCCATTACGCACATCATTCGACGAAGCTCAGGATGACACCCTGTTTTATTTCTTTTTTGATAATTGTGGCAAATGATGCCAATTACCATTTATGATCGCTTCCTTTTTTGCTCTTCTCCATCCTTTAACTTGTTTTTCAAAAGCTATGGCCTGGTTAACATCTGAAAACAATTCATTAAAAACTAACTTTAAAGGTCGGCGTTTATAAGTATAACATCCTACATTAAACCCGGTTTCATGTTCAAAAAGTCGCCTATCCAAATCATTAGTTATTCCGGTGTAATATGACCCATCATTACATAGCAAAATATAGACGTGATATAGTTTCATTTTATACCAAGATACAAAAAAGCGCTGTCATGGTGAGCCCGTCGAACCACAGCGGGCAAGGGCCATTACGCGCATCCTTCGACGAAGCTCAGGATGACAGCCCGCTATTTAACAAAAAACCCCTTCCGTTTAACCGAAAGGGGTATACAGCAGCAAACCTGTAAGCCGGGTTCTGTACCGTCCCGATAGCTATCGGGACGGCTTCTATCATTAATCTGGTATTGCCGTTGCCGGCAATCTTAAACAACCTACCCATCCTAACGATCCGCTTGCGCAGATACGGGAGCGAGCAGCTCCGCTTTCAGGACCTATTTGGTTTTTCAACTCCTGAGGTTTACCGCAATTACGGTTACCCGTAAAGGCCGTGAGCTCTTACCTCACGTTTTCACCCTTACCCCGGGGGGCGGTTTATTTTCTGTGGCACTTGCTGTCGCCGGCTGTCGGCGCCTTCCCGTTAGGAAGCAGGATGCTCTATGTTGCCCGGACTTTCCTCCGTCCACTTGAGATGAACAGCGATAGAACGTTTTGCAATTACAAAGGTAACTAAGATTTATAAGATAAAAGGATTATAAGATGAACACGGGTAAATCAGGGTGTCATCTCGAGCATAGCGAGAGAAATCTATACATATGCTACGCCGGGTTATGTATAGATTTCTCTCTCCGTTCGAAATGACAGAGGGATTATTTACAGTTTTTCAAATCACCCTCCGCCATGGCGGTAGTAACCACCCCCATTTTATTCCCGAACGAGTTATTTACATAGGTTAGCACCTCGGCAATCTCTACCGGGGCGAGGTCGGTAAGGGGCATTTTATTGTAAAACGCTTTTTTATTGATGGTAATGGGCGCATTCATGCCGTATTTTACCATACAGGCCAGTTGCTGTTTATTGGCTTTAAGATAAACCGAGTCGGTAAGCGGTGGTATCAGGGCGGATAGTCCCTCGCCCTTGTCGCCATGGCAGTTTTGGCAACGGCTTTGGTAAACTACCTTGCCGCTGGAATAATAACGGCTAAACTCCAGCGCGTCCTCGCTTTGGCAGGCAACCAGCACCGCCAGCAATAAGCCAATTATGCAAATGGCGCGTATTTTCACTTGGTGGGGTTTTGGTCGGCTTCGGTACGCAGGGTTTTAATATCGGCTATTAAATTTTCAACTTCCTGGGGCTTGGTGCCGTCGTACGTTCCGCGTATGCGCTGCTGTTTATCTACCAAAATAAAATAACCATCGTGTATAAACATTTGCTTGGCATCCTCCTGCGGTTTGGTAACCAGATAGCTTTCAGATAGTTTATAAGTATCCTCTTTCTTACCCTGCAAAAAATACCAGGTGTTACCGGTGATGTCCAGCTTAGTGGCGTAATTTTTTAATACATTAACGCTATCGTGCTTAGGGTCAATGCTGTAGGATATAATTTTAACATCAGTAGCATCCTTAAATTGTTTATATACACTAAGCATATTGCGGTGCATAACCGGGCAGATAGACGGGCACGAGGTAAAGAAAAAATCGGCCACGTAAATATCGCCATTAAGGCTTTTGTTGGTTATGCTGTCGCCATACTGGTTTATAAATTTAAATGCCGGTATGGTATGGTAAATGGTATCTACAACGGTTTGGCCATTTACGTTTTTAGCAGCCACTTCGCGTTCGCCATAAATGGGTAATGTTTTTTTGCTGCCTGTTAAATTACACGCGCTGTATAAAAGCAATATAGCGGCCGCACCCAATAACTTTTTCATATTACTTTTTTAACTGGTTAAGGTATTCTGTAGATTTTTGAATAGCTACGTTTATTTGCGAATCAATAACGGTTACCTGTCTTTTTTGGCCGGTAAGATAAGCCACCTTTTCATCGTGCGATTTATCCTTTTGTTCGGGGTCAAACCGCTGCATCCAGTTCTCCATCGCCTGTTCAGACACTATCAAACCCGCATTAAGTTTAATCAGCTGATTTTTTTGAGCCGTATCCTTAACCGTAGTAAGCAAGGTATCTATCTTCATTTTGTTCTTCATCAGCTGCTCGTCCTTGCCCATTACTTTATCGTGTGCTTTAATAACATCATCAAGCAGGGCTTTTTCCTGATCGCTGCTACTGTTACAGGCAGCAAGGGCCAATGCGGCAGCGGCTATAATAAATAACTTTTTCATGTTTGGTGTTGTAGGCTTCAAAATTAACAATTAATGCGGCAGCATCGGTTAGTTTTTATTGTCTTAAATAAAAAATAAAATCAGTATTGGGCAGGTTTTCATTCCCCGCCTGTTTTAAAAGCTGACCTATTTGAGCGCGGTGATGCGTGCCATGGTTAATAACATGGGTTAATATATCAGCCAGTTTGTTTTTAAATTCAACGCCCTGCGAGTTTTTGTAGATTATTTCTTTGTCGAAATCCGCCTCATCTAACCCTCCCAGGTAGTTTAGCCATTGCTGATGGTTATCATTTATCGCCTGGTCAAATGTTTCAACCGCAGCTTCGGGCCAGACGGTATAATCAGTACCGCTTGTTCCATTACATCTGCTAAGCCATACCTGCTGAGCGGCCAGCAAATGCGCCATTAACTGCACCGGCTTGTTTAACGGGGTTGCCTTAACAATGGTTGAAATTAGTTGGTTGGCATAGATATCGTAATTAAAAAGTTGCGTAAAATAGGCTTTCATTTTTTACAGGATTAAATCCTGTAAAAATAAGTGTATTCTACATATTATTGCCCCAATAATTTCTTCTTCTGACTATCATACTCTGCCTGTGTAATGGCTTTGGAGTCGAGCAATGCTTTTAGTTTTTTGATCTCATCGGCAACAGAGTTTACCGGTGCTGCACCAGTTTCTGGTGTGCATGGTTTAACCTCGCAGGCGGCAATGGCGTCGTCGATAAATACGGTATATCGCATGGGGCCGCCCGGGTTTACGCTAAAAATATATTTATCAACACCGTTAATGCGCATGGTTCTTATATTTTTGATAACGGCGCCAACATTGGCAAACTCCTTGGGTAGGTTACGTACGCTACGCGGGTTAGGTATCAGGCCATGATCTTCTAAATACAAAAACGACCCATCTGATTTTGACCCACGACCCAGCTTTACGGTATCGCCAACGTGATAGGTAACACCATTTGAAGCTTTGTACTGGGTTTGTGCCTGCGTTATGAAGGGAAACAGCAGTGAAAATATAAATAATACCTTTTTCATAGTTATTTAATTTGATCCTGGTAAAAAATTCAAATATACATAACAGCTTTGCCTGTAGTAAAGTTTTTAGACATAGCTTTATAAACACCTTTAAACCCTTAAAATCACACTTAAAAATATCGCCTAAAAAACCTATTTTTGCGGCGAATGAAGCACATACGCAATTTTTGTATTATAGCACATATTGACCACGGCAAAAGTACCCTTGCCGATAGGTTGTTAGAATATACCAATACCATTACCCAGCGCGAAAGCCAGGCCCAATTGCTGGACGATATGGACCTTGAGCGCGAACGCGGCATCACCATAAAAAGCCATGCCATACAAATGGATTATGAGCTGGATGGCCAGAAATATGTATTGAACCTGATTGATACCCCCGGCCACGTGGATTTCTCGTACGAAGTTTCGCGGTCTATTGCTGCCTGCGAGGGCGCTTTGCTGATTGTGGATGCGGCGCAGGGCATACAGGCACAAACTATATCAAACCTTTATCTGGCTTTGGAGAATAACCTGGAGATCATCCCGGTACTGAACAAAATGGACCTGCCCGGCGCTATGCCCGAGGAAGTAAAGGACCAGATTGTAGAATTAATAGGCTGCAAACGCGAAGAGATTTTAGCCGCATCGGGTAAAACCGGTATGGGCGTGCATGATATATTACGCGCTATTGTTGACCGTGTACCCGCCCCTGTTGGCGACCCCGAAGCACCTTTACAGGCGTTGATATTCGACTCGGTTTACAACTCGTTTCGCGGTATTGTGGCTTACTTTAAAGTGGTTAACGGCGAGATACGTAAAGGCGATAAAGTAAAATTCTTCGCTACCGAAAAGCAGTATATAGCAGAGGAAGTGGGCACGCTTAAATTAAAGCAGTTGCCTAAAGACGTTATAAAAACGGGTGATGTAGGTTATATCATTTCCGGCATTAAAGAATCGCGCGAGGTGAAGGTTGGCGATACCATTACCACCATTACCCGTCCCTGCGAAACCGGCATACAAGGTTTTGAAGAGGTTAAGCCGATGGTTTTTGCGGGTATTTACCCTGTAGATACTGAGGATTACGAAGAGTTGCGTGAATCAATGGCGAAGCTACAGCTTAATGATGCCTCGCTGGTTTTTGAGCCGGAATCATCCGCGGCTTTAGGCTTTGGTTTCCGTTGCGGTTTCCTGGGGATGCTGCACATGGAAATTATCCAGGAGCGCTTGGAGCGCGAATTTAACATGACGGTGATTACCACCGTACCCAACGTGTCATACCTGGCCTATTCAACCAAAGGGGTCGAGATAGTGGTAAATAACCCATCAGACCTGCCCGACCCCAGTAAAATTGACCGGGTTGAGGAACCATACATTAAAGCTACGATCATTACCAAATCCGAATTTGTGGGGCCGGTAATGTCGCTTTGTATACAAAAACGGGGGTTTATAAAAAATCAATCGTATTTAACATCCGACCGTGTGGAGCTGGTATTCGAGATGCCGATGGGCGAGATCGTTTTTGATTTTTATGATAAGCTGAAAACTATTTCAAAAGGCTATGCCTCGTTTGATTACCACCAGATAGGCTACCGCCCGAGTGATTTGGTACGTTTGGATATTAAATTAAACTCGGAGCCTGTTGATGCTTTATCATCATTGATATTCCGCGGTAACTCGTACGACTTTGGTAAAAAGATATGCGAGAAGCTGAAAGAGCTTTTACCGCGCCAGCAGTTTGAAATTATTATACAAGCATCCATAGGTGCTAAAATTATAGCCCGCGAAACGGTGAAAGCCATGCGTAAGGATGTTACCGCCAAATGTTATGGTGGTGATATATCGCGTAAGCGTAAACTATTGGAGAAACAAAAAGCCGGTAAAAAACGGATGCGCCAGGTAGGTAACGTAGAGATACCTCAAAGCGCGTTTATGGCGGTTTTGAAATTAGACTAATATTAGACCCAAGAGTCAAGAATCAAGAGTTAAGACAAAGCTTATCTTGATTCTTGACTCTTAATTCTTGAATCTATAATGCAATTACTCGACGGAAAATACGTATCAGAAAAACTTAAAGGAGAAATAGCCGAGCAGGCTGCTTCTTATTTGGCAAAAACAGGCCGCAAACCACATTTGGTAGCCGTATTGGTGGGCCACGATGGCGGCAGCGAAACTTATGTAGCCAGCAAGATAAAAAACTGCGAAAAGGTAGGTTTTCAGTCTACTTTGGTGAGGTATGAGGATACGGTTAGTGAAGCTGAATTGCTTAAAAAAGTAGAGGAATTAAACGCCGACGCGGATATCGACGGCATCATCGTACAACTACCCCTACCTAAACACATCGATCCTGAAAAAGTAACCGAGCGTATTGATTACCGCAAGGATGTAGATGGCTTTCACCCGGTTAATTTGGGCAGGATGCAGCGTAACCTACCCTCATTTATCCCCGCTACGCCTTATGGCATTACCTTAATGCTTAAAGAATACGGTATTGATACCGCAGGCAAACATTGCGTGGTGGTGGGTCGGAGTAATATTGTAGGCTCGCCCATGAGTATTTTAATGGCGAGGAATACACAGCCGGGCAATTGCACCGTTACCATTTGCCATAGCCGCACCCCTGATATTAAAAAATTTACGCTGGATGCCGATATCCTGATCGTAGCCATCGGCAAAAAGAATTTTATTACTGCTGACATGGTTAAAGATGGCGTTGTTGTAATTGACGTAGGCATGAACCGCGAAACATCAACCACCACCAAATCGGGCTTTAAGCTTTATGGCGATGTTGACTTTGATAACGTGGCCCCAAAAGCTTCATGGATAACACCTGTACCCGGTGGGGTGGGGTTAATGACCATCATAGGGTTGTTAAAGAATACGTTAGCTTCGGCTAAGAAGGAAGTTTATTTATAGCAACCAATGTCATTTCGACCAACGGGAGAAATCTATACATTGACAGGCTATACCGTATGTGGAACTATAACTTTTATATTTACATTACTACCAATCCTACAAAAACGGTCCTGTATGTTGGCGTAACCAATGATTTAAGCAGACGCATACAAGAACATACCGAAAACAAAGGCAACAAAAATTCATTTGCCGGAAAATATTATTGCCATAACCTGATTTATTATGAGCATTTTAATGATATTAACTATGCTATAGAACGCGAAAAAGAAATCAAGAAGTGGAGCAGAAAAAAGAAGAACTTATTAATAGAATCCTTTAATCCTGATTGGAGGTTTTTAAATAACGAGATCAATCAGGAATAACATTGCATAGCCAATGGTCTACTTAGTGAGTGTATAGATCTCTCACTTTGTTCGAGATGACAGAGAGGGGCTCACCCAAACATCTCCCTCCACTTATCCCCAAACGACGCTATCCCAACATAAACCCCATCCTCCCTTATTTCCACCGGGTAGGTATCTACATAATCATGCTGGCCCGGGTCGCCTTTGCCGGTTTGCAGGTTATAGCTATAGCGGTGAAACGGACAAATGATCTTGCCCTCCCTGCACCAGCCGCCACTTAGTTCGGCACCGGCATGGGGGCAGGTTGCCGATAGGGCATAAATACGCCCCTCATACCCTACCAGGCAAACGCTTTTGCCGCCTGCTTTAACTTTTTTAATAAATGGTTTGTTATGATCTGTAAGCTCGCCTACCTTGTACCAATTCATTATATATTAAAAATCGATCTTGAGGTTCATCACCGAAGGGTCCTTTATCACCTCGTTCATATCGGTTATCAGGGTAACGGTGCGCCTGTCGGCAGATACGATGGCTTTGGGATTGGTTACTTTTTTTACGGGTTTGGCAAAATTAAGCACCAGTTTATAGGGCATATCAATCAGCATAGCCTTGGCCATGGCAAAGGTTGATGATGTTTTTTTCAGAAAAGCGTTAAACTTAGCTTTATCAATAATGCGGTAAAATTTATGCGGGGTAACGTCGTAATCATAATAATCCTGCCCGGCAACCAGTTGCTGCGCGTCAAAACCCTTAATATTTTTGCCGGTTTTAGCCACATTATTTACCTGGTCGCCCAATGATATTTTAGAGATATGGTCCAGGTAATACTCCAGTTCGTTGCTGTTTTTAGCCAGGTGACTAATGTTTACCTTCATGATGTTTTTACTCAGGTCCATCTTAACATTCAGGTCGCTGCCTTTGGCCATTTGATATTCCTCGGTACTCATTTTTAGCTGGGTAGTATCGGGCAGGGCGCTGTAAAAGTTAAGCGTGGTGTCCTTTTTCATACTGAATTGCGGGGTTTCGCGCACGGAGTCGGTCATTAAATTCATCAGCACCGATACCGCCTTACTCATGTCAAAACCGTACACCACCTTAACCGATCCATCCGCTTTAAAATCATAATGCTCCTCAATATCCACACATGACGTGAAGCAAAGCATTATAAAAAGCAGGAAAAGTAGATATGGCCTTTTCATAGAGTAAAGCTAACTAATAATTAAGCCTTATTATTATGCTTTAATGATATTTTAAATCTTTGATAAATATTTTCATAGGCTTCGTCTTCATTATAAAATATATCTTCATTCCACCTGTTGCCTCTTTCTTGTTCAAACACGCGCCATTCTTCATATTTTTTATTATCGCCATAATAATTGAAGTTACGTTCCATATTTGTTCCTTCAATAATTCTATCGTCCAAAGAATACCATGTTGGTTTAACGCCTAAGGTGTCAAGTTTTTCAATCAACTCTTGTTTTGTCATATAAATTCCAAACTTACTATAAAGTTATATTTTTTAGTTTTATCTATTTAAAAAATCACCCAAATCTCACCTTTACACCTTAACCTTTAACCTTTCCCCTCAAAACCGTACCTTTGCCGCCTATGGCACACCAGGTTCCGGAAGATGGCACATTGCTTCCTTTAATGGAAGAGTTTTATACGATACAGGGCGAGGGATTTAATACCGGTAAGGCGGCTTATTTTATTCGCCTGGGCGGCTGCGATGTGGGCTGCCATTGGTGCGATGTTAAAGAAAGCTGGGATGCCGAAATACACCCGCTTACCCCCGCCGACCGGATAGTTGCAAATGCCTTACCACACCCCGGCAAAGCCGTAGTAGTAACCGGCGGCGAACCTTTAATTTATAATTTAGATTACCTGACCACCCAGCTACAGCAACAAGGCATTAAAACATTTATTGAAACATCGGGCGCTTACCCGCTATCGGGGCATTGGGACTGGATATGCCTGTCGCCCAAAAAGTTTAAGGCACCCATGTTGAGTGTGGCCGAAAAGGCTGACGAGTTAAAGGTGATCGTTTTTAATAAGTCCGACTTTCAGTTTGCCGAAGAAAACGCCAAACTGGTAACTGCAAACTGCAAACTATATTTACAGCCCGAATGGTCAAAGTCAAAAGAAATGACGCCGCTTATTATTGATTATGTGATGAACAACCCTAAATGGGAAATCTCCTTACAAACGCATAAGTATTTAAATATCCCCTGATTTTTGTAACTTAGGATATATACCCTACGTACCATACGGAATGAGCAGGTTAACTTTCCTCGTTTTATTATTGGTGTTATCTATTACCGGCTTTGCGCAGGCACCCTACAGCACTACGGATAAAGACGCGTTAAAATATTTTAGCGATGCCAACCGCGCCATTGACGATCATGTATATGAGGAGGCCATCCAACTGCTGCAAAAAGCAATAGCGACCGATGGCAAGTTTATTGAAGCCTATGCCCAGTTGGCCGACGTTTACCGGTTAAGAAAATACAATACCCAAGCCATTGCAACTTATAAAAAGGTTATAGCATTAGATGCCGATTTTAACCGGGGTGTTTACGTTAAACTGGGCGAAACAGAACTTAATGAAGGTAAGTATACCGATGCTTTGCAACATCTGGAAAAATACCTGACCTACCCCAACATCAACGCGGCAAACACAGCCGCGGCAAATAAAATGATAACCGATTGTAAGTTTAGCATCAATGCCATGCAACACCCGGTTAGCTTTACTCCGGTAAATATAGGCCCTGAAATTAATACCGCCGACGATGAGTATTCGCCCATTGCTACTGCTGATGAAAAGACCCTGATTTTTACCCGCCAGATAAACGGTAACGAAGATTTTTATCAATCAATCCGTCAGGATAATAAATGGCAAAAAGCCACCTATTTAAGCGACAAAATAAATACACCCACCAATAACGAAGGGGCGCAATCCATATCGCAGGATGGCAAGTACCTGTTTTTTACAGGTTGTAACCGTCCGGATGGCTTGGGCAGGTGCGATATCTACATCTCGCAAAAAAAAGGCGATGAATGGGGCAAACCGTTTGATTTGAGTCCGCCGGTAAATACTTCGGGTTGGGAATCGCAGCCATCTATTAGTGCCGATGGGCGCACGCTGTATTTTGTAAGCAACCGCAAAGGTGGTTATGGCGGTTATGATATCTGGAAATCAAAACTTACCGATAAAGGCTGGGGAGAGCCGGAAAACCTGGGACCAAACATTAATACGGCTTTTAACGAGCAGTCGCCATATATCCATGCGGATGACAGTACGCTGTACTTTTGCTCAAACGGTTGGCCGGGCATGGGTAACCAGGATTTGTTTGTGAGCCGTTTAGGTACCGATGGCAAATGGCAGAAGCCGGAAAACCTGGGCTATCCCATTAATACAAACCGCGACGAGAACGCGCTTACTTTAACAGCAGATGGGATGACAGCGTTTTTCTCGTCAAACAGTTTAAAAGGTTTTGGCGGTTTTGACATTTACACCTTTGAAATGCCGGTAAAACTACGCCCTCATGTAGTAACTTATGTAAAAGGCACCGTAGCTGATGCCAAAACCAAACAACCGCTTGAATCGGCGGTTGAGATACTGGACCTGCAAAACAACCAACCGGTTTACCAGAATTATAGCTCGCCGGAACAAGGGGACTTTTTGGCGACACTTACAGCCGGTAAAAACTACGGCCTCAATATTTCAAAAACGGGTTATTTGTTTTATTCAGAGAACTTCTCGCTCGTAGGTCATCAGCCAAACAACCCATTTAACATTGCCATATTGTTAGAACCTATTGAGATAGGCAATAAAGTAATATTAAAAAACATATTTTTTGATACCAATAAGTTCGACCTGAAGCCCGAGTCAATGGCGGAGTTGCAAAAGCTGATCGAATTTTTGCAGGTAAACCCAACTATCCATATTGAAATATCCGGCCATACCGATAATGTGGGTAACGACCAGTTGAACCAAACGTTATCACAAAACCGGGCAAAAGCAGTATTCGGATATCTTGTTAATAACCAAGTTGATGCCGCCAGACTGGTATTTAAAGGTTATGGCAAAACCCAACCCATAGCGCCGAACGACAACGACGATAACCGCGCCAAAAACCGCAGAACAGAGTTTAAAATAACCGCTAAATAGGCGGAAAGGTTAAAGCTGAAAGCAGAAAGCTAAAGATTTGACAGGTAAGATATTTGGTTTTGCAGCTTATTGCTTTCTGCTTTTCGCTTTCAGCTTTCGGCTTTTACCTTTATGCTTTCCGCTCTAAATCCTACTTGGCTTTAACTACATTAAAGGTTTTCTCGCCATAAACCACATCATTGCTGGTTATACCTTGTACAATTATTTTAAACCTGCCGGTGATATCGCTGGTATAAAATGAAAATTCGGCATCGCCGGTTGATTTGATCTGCGAAAGATGGTTCCAATAAATAGTCGAAACATAATCAGGTTGTGAGGGGTTTAATTGCGAATAATCAGCCGGATAAAACTCAACAGAATTATAGATACCTTTAAACATTACCCTGTAACTTGTATTTGGTGGCAATTTTATCGGACAATCTGTTATGTAAACATTATCGCGTTCGTTTCGATGATTTGGACAATTTAATATGCCGTATCTGCATATATAATCGCCGCACTTAGCATTTACATAAAGCTTTCCGACACCAAAAAACTGGTCGTCTTTCTTATCAATAATTTTAACTTCATTTAATTTAATAGACCGTTGAAAACCATCAAGCTGAGCATTAGCTGTGTTTTGCTGGGCCGTTGTGTTATAGTCTTTATAGGTTAGCCAATCCAGTATTTTGGGGTCAATTAAACTATATGGATCGACTATCTGCACTTTATAACTATCAGGGTTATCGCCCCCAACCATGGCTAATAATTTTTTTTCGGGTTCGGTTACCAGGTCATTATTATCAAAAATAATATTCCCTGTGCTATCAGTTTCAACCTGTGTAACACCTGCCCCGTTCATTAACATAACTTGTACCGGTTTTTTTAAAGGTTTATTATTAACTGTGCTAACCAGTCCACTAAAAACAGGCGTTGTAAACTGGCGAACCGTATCTGCTTCTTTTACCTTCAGCACATCCGTCCATTTATATCTCGACCATCCCTTT
Source organism: Mucilaginibacter sp. (assembly GCF_039935595.1). Lineage (GTDB taxonomy): Bacteria > Bacteroidota > Bacteroidia > Sphingobacteriales > Sphingobacteriaceae > Mucilaginibacter. The sequence continues at coordinate 51,234 of NZ_JBDTJZ010000216.1, forward strand.
ATCAATAAAACGTCCTCTAAAAAACCCTTATCGGCCTCCTCATTGCCTAAATAATTGTCTTTTAGGGGTAGTTCGCCCAATTCGTTTTTTAAATAGAAATAGCTTTCAATATCGCTCTTCTTTTTTGCTTCCACACGGTTATCCTGCACACAGGCAATGGATACCAGCGCCATAGCCGAAGTATCAGCAGCGGGCTTATTGAGCCTTATTTTAACATTAACCTTTTGTCGTGTAGTATACTCGGGCAAGCCTGTATTAATTTGCAACGTTTCGCGCCGGTTATAATGTGCAAAAAATGTACGTTGCAAAAAGGGTCTGCCCAGGCTGTCGGTAATCGTTAGCTGGGTAATACCCTTGGGTACATCAACCAAAAGTACTTTTACACGTTTATTGGCCCCTGTCATTAGTATGGGCATTGCTGCAAACAGTTGCTTGTAATTATGCACCAGCAATAACAGCTTTTCGGGCTTATTATCAAACAGCATAACAGACAATGTATCATTTGCCAACGCATGTTGTGTGGTTAAAGACGGCCCCACCGATAATACTACAGGCAATTCATACTGCTTTTCGGCATTAAATAATTTAACATAATACCGGGTGCCGGCCCGGGGAGTTATTAAAAATTTACCCATGCCGTAACCATTTGTTTCAATGGTATCAACGGGTTTATCGTTTTGGTAAAGCACAGCGGTTGCTTTAATGGGACTACCATTTGCCGCCTTAGTTTCCCAGCCAACATGGGTTTGTAAATTGTTTACCAGGTTACCGCCTTCTGGATAAAAGTTTACCACATCAGGCTGTTTGGCAACCGGCAGCACCATGCTTACTTCTTTTTCCTCTTTATTATATTGAATATTGACATAGAGTTTATTATTACCCTCGCTCAAAATTTTTGACGGGATGTTAAAAATATACTCGCCTATTACACTTGTTTTAACCACGCCCGATAATACATGACTGGCCGGGCTGCCCACATAATAACTTACCTGTGCATTAGCCAAGGGCTGTATCGATATATTGGCCAATAACCGCACTTTTCTTTCTGCCGAGGTTATTGCGGTATCAATAGGGCTAAGATAGGCGTTAAACGTTTGCTGTCCGGATGTTTTAATAGTAATTGACTGTTTAAATATAACCCAGGGCCTGCCTTGCTTCATTACATTAGTATACGCTACTAATGTGTAATTACCGGCACTGATTGAATCAGGAATAAACATATTGCCAAAAGCCAACCCTTTTTGTATCAAAAATTTATCTTCCAACACTACTTTACGGCTATCATCCTTTACCAGGTTAACCAACAATACTGTATGATCATTTTCTCTTTTTGGGTTGATCAAATAAGCGGTAAACCAAACATTCTCATTATTGGAGTATACGGTTTTATCAAAATGAACAAACATGGCCGGTATTTGCTGTTTTATGCCATACAGTTCGACATGAGTTTTTGAGCTATCAATATATGCGGACGCTGTTTGCGAAAAACAATTGCCCGCGTATAGGCACCCCAAACAAAAAAAAGCAACCATTTTAAAATAGCTGCTTTTATATGTTTTTAATATTGAAGGCATTAGTTTCAGGTTTGAATAACTAAGGTCTTCTTTTTTAATCTAATTTCCTAATTCAGACATAAACTTTATCCGCATCAGTTGTATTTCTTCGCGGGTATAATCATCGCTGCCTAATTCAACCAATGCATCGTCTATAGAGTCTATCTCGGCGGTGCGGAAATAATCAAATACTTCATCTTGTTTATCCTCGTCAATAACCTCATCAATATAATAGTTAAGGTTAAGCTTGGTGCCCGAGTTTACTATAGTTTCTACCTCTTTTAAAACTTCTTCGTAGGTTAAGCCTTTTGAAGCGGCAATGTCGTCCAGGTTTAAATGGCGGTCAATATTCTGGATAATGAATACTTTAAGCGCCGATTTATTGGCCGCGCTCTTGATCACCATATCAACGGGGCGGTCAATATCATTGTCCTCCACATATTTTTTGATAAGATCAATAAACTGAGCACCAAATTTTTGCGCCTTGCCAGCTCCCACACCCGAAATTTGCTTTAGCTCATCCTGTGTTATTGGGTAATGCGTACACATTTCTTCGAGTGATGGATCCTGAAACAATACAAACGGCGGCAAACCTTTTTGCTTGGCCATTTTTTTGCGCAGGTCCTTCAGCATTTGCAGCAGTTCGGTATCTAACGCGCCGCCACCTTGTTTAGGGCCATCCTCGCTATCGTCATCATCAGCAGCCTCAATAACCCGGTTCATAATAAACCGGATGCTATGCGGGTTATCTAAAAAGGCGTTACCGCTTTTGGTTAAGCGCAATAAACCGTACTGGTCAATATCTTTTGAAAGATAATTGTTTAACAATGCCTGCCTTAACAACGAGTTCCATAAAATAGCCCCTTGCTCCTTGCCCGATCCAAACATATCCAGCAAATGATGTTCGTAATTATGTATCAGCTGGTTATCCTCGCCCATTAATATGCTGATGATATGGTGATCGTCAAACTTCTCACCTATCTGTTTTATCAAACTAAGGGCTTTATGCAGGTATTCCTCGCCGTCAAAATATTGCTTTGGCGAACTGCAGTTATCGCACATGCTGTTACAACCGGCCTCGTTAAAGTTCTCTCCAAAGTAATGCAATAGCTGCTTACGGCGACAAACCGACGACTCGGCGTAGTCAATTACTTCTTTTAATATCTGCGTACCAATTTCCCTTTCGGCAACCGGCTTATCCTTCATAAACTTTTGCAGCTTATCAATATCCTTTTGCGAATAAAAAGCTACACATACCCCCTCACCGCCATCGCGCCCGGCGCGTCCGGTTTCCTGGTAATAGCCTTCCATACTTTTAGGCACATCGTGGTGTATCACATAGCGCACATCAGGTTTATCAATACCCATACCAAAGGCTATGGTGGCTACAATAACATCCACATCTTCCATCAGGAATTTGTCCTGCGTATCAGCCCTTAGCTTAGGCTCCAAACCGGCATGATAAGGTAAAGCCTTGATGCCATTAAGCGATAAAGCCTCGGCAACCTCTTCTACCTTTTTACGGCTAAGGCAATATATAATGCCCGATTTACCCGTGTTTTGTTTAACAAACTTTACAATCTCTTTGATAACATTACGCTTGGCGCGTACCTCGTAATAAAGGTTTGAACGGTTAAATGACGACTTGTAGATGGTGGCATTATTCATCTGCAGGTTTTTCTGTATATCCTGCTGCACCTTTGGCGTGGCTGTAGCCGTTAAGGCTATAATAGGTATATTATCGCCTATGTTACTGATAACCTGGCGTATTTTACGGTACTCGGGCCTAAAATCATGGCCCCACTCTGATATACAGTGTGCCTCGTCAACCGCTACAAATGATACCTGGTTAAGGCGCAAAAAATCAATGTTTTCCTGCTTGGTCAATGATTCGGGTGCAACGTATAATAATTTGGTTTTGCCGCCCAGCACATCCTCTTTAACCCTGGCAATATCTGACTTTGTTAATGATGAATTTAAAAAATGCGCAATGCTGTCTGATCCGCCAAATGCCCTTAACTGGTCAACCTGGTTTTTCATTAAAGCAATTAAAGGCGATATTACAATAGCTGTACCTTCGCTCATTAAAGCCGGCAGCTGGTAGCACATAGATTTGCCCCCACCGGTAGGCATGATCACGAAAGTGTCATTGCCTGATAATATGTTTGTTATGATCGCTTCTTGCTCGCCTTTGAAATTATCAAATCCAAAAAAGTTCTGAAGATTATCAAAAAGCGATTTTTGGGCTTCTACCATTATGTATTTTTATGCTTATTTTATTAATATAAAAGTTAAAGTAACAAAAATTTATGAATTAACGCAGTATTTACATTAAAATTTTACGTAAAAACTATTAATGCCCAAAAAACAATTTGTTTATTTATGCATTTAAACAAAACGCTTGCGCAAGGGCTTAATTATTTCACACCCTTAGTGTTTATTTATCATATTAAATATACAAATTTGCTGCAAGTATTTTATACATTTTTTCCATCAAATGATGAACAAAAATCATTACGCTATTATAATGGCTGGCGGCATCGGAAGCCGCTTTTGGCCCATAAGCCGAACATCTCATCCAAAACAATTTATTGATATACTGGGAACAGGAAAAACACTGATACAAAACACTTACGAGCGTTTTTTAAAGGTTTGCCCTAAAGAAAATATATATGTAGTTACCAACGAAAACTACACCAGCCTGGTAAAAACACAATTACCAGACATGGCCGACGGACAAATATTAACCGAACCGGTAATGCGCAACACGGCGCCTTGTGTGGCTTATGGCTGTTTTAAAATAGAAAGCATGAACCCCGACGCGGCTATTGTTGTGGCACCGTCTGACCATTTGATACTGGATGAGGCCGCATTTGTAGCCACCATTGAAAAATCATTGAAAACAGCTACCGAAAACAAATGCCTGATAACCCTGGGTATTAAACCATCAAGGCCCGATACTGGCTATGGCTATATACAGTTTACGGATAAAACCATAAACAACGATTTTCATAAAGTAAAAACCTTTACCGAAAAACCTACGCTGGAGATTGCCAAAACTTTTATTCAAAGCGGCGATTTTTTATGGAACGCGGGGATATTTGTATGGTCAGCAAAGGCTATTGTTGATGCCTTTAGCGCCTACCTGCCTGATATGTATGAAATTTTTGCAGATGCCCGTGCACATTATAACACCGATACCGAACGTGTGCATGTTAACCAGGCCTACCAGCAGTGTACCAATATATCTATTGATTATGGTATTATGGAAAAGGCTGATAATGTGTACGTGTTGCCATCAGAGTTTGGGTGGTCTGACCTGGGTACCTGGGCATCTATTTACGACCTTGCTGATAAAGATTATGTTGGTAATGCCGTGATACCATCAGAAAAGGTAATTATGTACGACTCGTCAAACTGTATGGTTAATGTACCTCATGATAAACTGGTGATATTACAGGGCCTGCATGATTTTATTGTGGTAGAATCAAATAACACCTTGCTGATATGCCCACGCGACCAGGAGCAAAACGTTAAAAAGGTGGTTGCCGACGTGAAACAAAAGTTTGGAACTAAGTATATTTAACCCCCCGGCCCCCTGAAGGGGGAGTAACTAACATACGCGTCATTGCCTTTAGACATTCTCATCATCATACGCCAACCGCATAAATCCCAGCACCTCATTATTAATATCATCAACATGGTAAATCCGTAAATGGTGGTTGCATTGCTGGTCGCCGGGTACCTGGGCTATTTTTTGGAAACAAAGGTTATCTTCATACCGTTGCTTAAACGGGAAAACCACGTGAATAAAGTTTTTGCCTAATTGCGTAATATAAGCTACCCGCTTATGCGAGTTAGCTATACCAATCATGGTTTTAGCCGGATGCAGGGTTACCGGGGCCAATTTTTGGTATTCATCCACAAAATGATGAAACAGCATCAGTGTATGTTCTGATTTGCCGGTTAGAAAACGGGATAGGGTATATTCTTCGCTCATAAAATAAACAGCTGATTGTCATTTCGAACGAGGTACGAGGAGAAATCTTATACGCTCTGCTATAAAGCGCTTATATAAGATTCTCACTTCGTTTCGAAATGACAATAGAGTATCAAATTCTAAATATCCGAAATTAACGCGTCAATTCCCCAGCGTTCTTCAATACCTAAACCAAATAGGGCAAAATCATATTTAACCGGGTCGGCAGGGTCAAGTTCCCGAAGTTTTTCGGTTAGTTCAACAGCGGTTTGCCAGTCGGTTTGTTTGCGGGTGATGAGTTTAAGTTGGCGGGCCACACGGTCAACATGTAAGTCGCAGGGGCATATCAGGTCGGCGGGTTTTATTTGGTTCCAAATACCGAAATCAACACCGCAATCATCCTTGCGTACCATCCAGCGTAAAAACATATTCAAGCGCTTACAGGTTGATTTTTGCGAGGGCGAGGATACATGCTTTTGGGTACGATGAGGAAAGTCTGGCAGAGAAAAAAAGTAACCTCTAAAATGATTAAGATAAGTTTCTATCGAAGATATATTTTCTACCTGTAGCTTCATAGATTTCTCGCTATCGCTCGAAATGACAAGAGGGGATTTAGAGGGAATAAAAGCATCTTCTAATGAATCATGATTTGTGTAATGATGCCTAAAAAACGCTATAAAGTACAGTGTATCAATATCATTGAAAGTGCGGTGTTTAAAGTGCAATAGCTTTTTCAGGTCGATATCCTGGTGGTTCATGATGAAATCATACGGCGCGCCATCCATCAGGGCGATTAGCTCCCGGCATTTGTTGATGATAGTAACCCGCTGCCCCCAGGCCAGCGTTGCCGCCCAAAAACCCATAATCTCGATATCCTGCTTTTTGGTGAACAGATGCGGGATGCAAACCGGGTCGTTTTTTATAAACTCGGGGCGGTTGTATTGGGTTACTTTGGTGTCGAGGAAACCCTTTAGCCCCCCAGCCCCCTGAAGGGGGAGTTTTTGATTTGCCATAATGCTATATTCCCCCTTTAGGGGGTCGGGGGGCTTAGTGCCTGCTTCAAATCATCCAGCAAATCATCAATATCCTCCACTCCTACACTTAGACGTAGTAGGTTATCCACCACACCCACTTTTTCACGTTCCGTTTTAGGTATTGAGGCATGCGTCATGGTAACCGGGTGATTTATTAATGATTCTACCCCGCCTAATGATTCGGCCAGGGTAAATACTTTAAAGGATGAGGCTACTTTAAATGTTTCCTGCAAATCAGCTCCTTTTAGGGTGATGGAGATCATCCCGCCAAAATCGCGCATTTGTTTTTTGGCTATCTCGTGGTTAGGATGGTCGGTAAAGCCCGGCCAATATATTTTATCAACCCGCGGATGGGTTTTTAAAAATTCGGCTATTTTACGGCCATTTTCGCAATGGGCCTTCATGCGCAGGTGCAGGGTTTTTATGCCGCGTAGCACCAAAAAGCTGTCCATTGGGCCAGGTGTTGCGCCACAGGAGTTATAAATAAACCATAAGCGTTTATACAAGGCTTCATCATTCAACATTAAAGCACCCATTACCACATCCGAGTGTCCGCCGATATATTTGGTTACAGAGTGCATTACCACATCGGCACCCAGGTCCATAGGATTTTGCAGGTATGGCGAGGCAAAGGTATTATCCACCACCAGCAGCAGATTTTTTTCTTTGCTGATCCTGGCAACGCCTGCAATATCCACAATTTGCATGGTAGGATTGGTTGGCGTCTCAATCCAAATCAACTTGGTTTTATCATTGATATAACCGCGGATATTTTCGGGGTTTGACAGATCAATAAAATGAAACTTGATGCCGTAATTGGCAAATATTTTGGTAAACATGCGGTACGAACCGCCGTACAGATCGTTACCGGTAATTACCTCATCACCGGGTAATAATAACTTCATCACGGCGTCGGTTGCACCCATGCCGCTTGAAAAAGCAAGACCGTATTTAGCATTCTCCAAAGCAGCCAAACAATTCTCCAGCGCAACACGTGTTGGGTTTGTACCACGCGAGTACTCATAACCCTTATGGTCGCCCGGCGAAGCCTGTGCATAGGTTGATGTTTGATATATAGGCGTCATCACCGCCCCTGTTGTTGGATCGGGCTCCTGCCCTGCGTGTATAGCTTTTGTTGCGAATTTCATGCCCCCTCCGCCCCCTAAAGGGGGTACTAAATGGTGAATAATTATTTTAAATGCCTCCATTACTCCCCCTTTAGGGGGCCGGGGGGCTTAATATGCTCTTGCAAACAAGACTCTTTGTGTACTTGGCTTGCCGGTCAAAATACACTTACCCTCTTCTTGTTTATTATTTAAAGGAATACAACGTATAGTAGCCTTAGTTTCGTCTTTTATTTGTTGTTCGGTTTCGGGTGTGCC
>NZ_JBDTJZ010000217.1:0-4504 GCF_039935595.1 Mucilaginibacter sp.
ATCTGACGATGCATATAAATAACCGTTTTTAAGATACATGCCACTACCCATAAACTTACCGAAGCTGGTTTTTATAGTGGCCTTATCACCTTCAATATGCAATAAATTAATACCTTTTCTTACTACAACCCCTCTTTGGGTTACTTGTTGTATTTTGATATAAAGGTCGCCGTTAGGTGTTGGTGCCATTTCGCGTACACCGCCCGGAACAGCATCAATTATTAAAGCAGCTTTAAAACCGGCAGGTAAAGTTAACCCGGCATTATCAGCGGCTTTTTTAGGGGGATCGTTTTTAAGGGCGTTGAATAATACAAGGCCACCTACCGCTATAACAGGCAGTAAAAACGAAAACAATTTATTCTTTTTCATATAGTATATGTTTGGTATTTCAAAGTAAGGGAATATCGGGCAAAATTGAAAATGTTATTTGTACTACAATTTGGTAATAGGTATTATTAAACTATTGGCCTGCTCAAATAGTCATACCTGCAAATTGAAACAATTATGAAAAAGCTAATTATATTATCAGCAATAGCGGCAGGCGCCATGTTTAGTACACAAGCAAATGCCCAGATAGGAGTAAGTTTAGGTTTACATTTTGGAAACGGTTACGGTCCAATCGGTCATGTGGTTATTGCAAGCCAACCGGTATATACAGAACCGGCAGTGTATGATGACGATTATTATTACCTGCCTGATGTAGGCGCGTATTACAGCGTTAATGAGCGTGTTTATTATTATAATAATGGTGGCAGGTGGATGTCAGCGGCTTATCTGCCAGGGTATCGCGATTATGACTGGCGTACCGCTAACAGATATGAGATACGTGCAAGCCGCCCGTATTTGAACAATAGTTATTATAGTGAAAGGTTTGATAGGGACCGTAGTGGCTGGAACAATGAACCACGCAGATTTGACCGTCCGGATAGGAGAAGGGATGATCATTTTGATAACCATAATGACAGGGGTCGCGGCCAGGAACAACACTTTGATAACAGAGGAGACAATAACTTTAATAGGCCGCAAGGTGGTTTTGATAGAGGAAACAACAATCCTCGCACACAACAAGATAACAGGCCGCAAGGTGGTGGCTTTAGTCAGCCTCAGCAAAATGCCCAACCAAGCAGAGGTGGTAATGGAAGAGGAAACAATGGCGGTGGCGGGCAACACTTTACTGACAACCAATTTCAAGGTAGTGCACACAGAATTGCCAGGAGCTAATCAGCTTAGATAGATATAATATAACAAGGGCCCTGATTGATCGGGGCCCTTGTTATTTAATAGTTGCTGGCGTTATTGAGCAGTTCAATATCGGCGCTGCTTAATTTAATATCTAAGGCTTTAGCAGTTTCGTCCAGTTGCTTGATGCTGGTAGCGCTGGCAATAGGTGCGGTAATGCCGGGTCTTGCCAATACCCAGGCAAGCGCAATACTTGCAGGCGTTGTTTTATGATGTGCAGAAACTTCATCCAACGCGGTTAATATTTTTAAGCCTCGTTCGTCAAGATATTTTTTTACGCCCTGCCCACGCGGGCTTTTGCTAAGGTCGGCCTCCGAGCGGTATTTGCCGGTTAAAAACCCGCTGGCTAACGAGTAATAATTGATAACACCAACGTTATGTTGCAGGCAAACCGGTTCCAGTTCGGTTTCGTAATGTTCACGCTCATATAAATTGTACTCCGGTTGCAGGCATTGGTAGGATGCCAGGTCATTTTTCCAACTCACTTTCAGGGCTTCGGCTAACCTTGCGCCGCTATAATTTGAAGCGCCTATAGCCCGCACTTTACCTTGTTTTATCAGGTCGGTAAAAGTTTCCAGCGTTTCTAATAAAGAGGTTTCCTTATCATCATCATGTGATTGATAGAGGTCGATATAATCGGTCTGCAAACGTTTTAATGATGCTTCAACAGCTTCGTTAATATACTTTTTTGATAATCCTTTTTTATCGTCGGCCATGGGCTTGCCCACTTTGGTAGCCAGAATAACCTTATAGCGATTGCCGCTTTTTTTAAGCCAGTTGCCAATAATGGTTTCAGATTCGCCTCCCGTATTGCCGGGTACCCATTTTGAGTAAACGTCGGCCGTGTCAATAAAATCCAGACCTTTATCAACAAAAGCATCCAGTATATTAAATGAGGTGGCCTGGTCAATGGTCCAGCCAAAAACATTACCGCCAAAGGCAAAAGGCACTACCCGTATGCCCGATTTGCCTATCTCTCGTTTTTCCATCAACAAATATAATATTTATGCAATTTGCTCAGCTAATTCATCCGTCCAGCCGGTAAGATAAGGTTCGGTACCGGCAACCCGGTGCCAATGGCCTTTTTCATCCATCCCGATAGTTAAATGCAGGGTGTCGTCTATTGCGTTAAATTGAAAAGCAGTTTTATAGCCTTTAATAGTAACTTTGTTTACAATGCCGTCAATACGGGTATCGGTACCGGATAATGCGGCTTCAAACTGTTGATCTTTCATATTTACACAACGTTGCAATATGGGTTGTGTTTTAAATTATTAGTATGAACTATGAACCATCATCCATGAACTATTATTACCTTTAAAACTAATGGAGCCAGTTAAACCCGACGTGCAGATATTAATTGATATTGTAACCACTAAAATGCCATTTGGTAAACACAAAGGCGTTTTAATAAGTGATTTGCCGCCTTATTATTTAGAATGGATGAGTAGTAAAGGTTTTCCGCCGGGCAAAATGGGCATGATGCTGTCTACCGTTTATGAAATAAAGACCAACGGGCTAAACAGTATTTTGCAGCAGGTGAAAGCGGTGCATGGCCATAAATGATAATTACTTTTTAATGACCATCTGTTAAATGCCCCGCTTCGTATATTTGTTAAACAATTATAAATTATGAAGAATTCAATTTTATATATCGCGCTTTCGCTTTTATTTTTTAGCTGCGCGAATGGTCAGTCAAAACAGGACTTGGCATTTGCCAAATTACCTGCTGTTAAACCGGGACAGGCTGTAGCTACATTTGGGTCGGGCTGTTTTTGGGCTTCAACCGAGGCCATGTCTGAATTAAAAGGCGTTGATAAAGCAATCTCAGGCTATGCTGGCGGCAATACCAACCACCCAACCTATGAAGAAGTTTGTAGCGAAACCACTCACCATGCCGAAGTTGTACAGGTTTATTATGATCCGAGTGTGATAAGCTACGAAAAACTGGTTGAAGCCTTTTTTAACGCGCATAACCCAACCGAGTTAAATTACCAGGGCCCGGATGAAGGTGAAAGCTACCGCTCAATAGCTTTTTACCGCACCCCCGAAGAAAAAGCCATTTTGCAGGCTATGATCAAAAAGATAGATGCTTCTAAGAAATATGATGGGAAAATAGTAACGCAGGTTGTACCGTTTACTGTGTTTTATCCTGCCGAAAATTATCACCAGGGGTATTTTAAATTGCATACAGATAGGGGGTATATTCAATCGGTATCATTGCCTAAAGTACTTAATATGCGTAAAGCTATGTACGCCTGGCTAAAGCCTGAGTTTCAGAAAAAGTAAAAATTTGTGTCATTTCGTTCGAAGAGAGAAATCTATACATAATCAGGTAGCCACCATGCATGTGTATAGATTTCTCCCGTTGGTCGAAATGACATTTTTAATTGGATAGTCTATAGCTTACTAAACCAGCCCTTTCGCCAGAATATAATTATCTGTATAACAGCTACAATAAACATAGCAATTAAAGAATATATATAGCCATGTGGAGTGTATAGCTCGGGCATATTATCGGGCATTATCTTGTTTGTAGCCGGATCCACTCGCGAAAAATTCATCCCGTATACACCGGCAACAAAAGTTAGCGGAATAAATATCACCGATATTATGGTAAGTACCTTCATTATCTCGTTCATGCGGTTGCTCACCATCGACAAATAAATATCCATTATACTGGACGTTATCTCCTTATAACTTTCTACGATATCCATTATCTGGATGCAATGGTCATAAGCGTCGCGCAGGTAAACTTTTACTTCGGGCGCTATTATCGGGTCGTCGGTACGCAACATTTCATTGATCTTATCCCGCTCGGGCCAGCTTGCACGACGCAGTATAATTAATGTGCGTTTTATATGCTGCGTGTCATACATCACCGTTTTATCAGCATCCTGATACAGGCGGTCTTCTATCTCGTCTAAAGCATCGCCTACTTCTGCCAATAGCTCAAAATAGCGGTCGAGTATGGTATCGGTAAGCGCGTAGAACATATAGCTCGGTCCGGCAGTGCGTATAGCGCCTTTACCGGCCGCCAAACGGTTTTTTACAGCTTCAAAATATTCATCGTAAGTTTCTTCAAATGTTATCAGCGTACCTTCTTTTAACAATGCCGAAAACTGGTTGTTAATCAATTCACTATCCTTATTAAAATGTATAATACGGCTTACGCCAAACGCGTAACCATCATACTCATCATACTTTGGGCGCTGGTGTATATTGGCAATATCTTCCAATACCAACGCGTTTATATTCAAATGTT
>NZ_JBDTJZ010000218.1:0-5736 GCF_039935595.1 Mucilaginibacter sp.
TAAAATCGGGCTTTATGCTGATAAACCAGCAGGCCGCGCATGAGCGTATTTTATACGAACGTTTTTTGCAGCAGTTGCAAACGCAATCAGGCGTTAGTCAGCAAAGTTTATTTCCGCAGTCGGTTACACTAAACGGTGCCGATTTTGAGTTATTAAAAGAACTTTTGCCGGATATAAGGGCGTTGGGCTTTGACATAAGGGAATTTGGCAAAAACACCGTGGTAGTTGAGGGTATACCTGCCGAATTAAGCAATGTAGCTGAACATGAATTGCTGGAGCATTTACTGGAAGGGTTTAAAAACAACCAGGCCATATTAAAGTTAGATAAGCGTGATAACCTGGCAAGGGCACTGGCACGTAACGGCGCTATTAAAGTAGGCACCAAGTTATCATCAGAAGAAATGAATTTACTGACCGATCAGCTTTTTGCGTGCCAAATGCCAAATCAAGCCCTAAATGGTAAGCCCGTAATTACTACCTTTACCATGAACGAATTATTAGAACGATTTGAAAAATAGCCAACGGCTAAATACTATAAAAATATATGCAATCACCTTTCGCTAATCTTCCGCCGGTTGTAAAAAACCTGCTTATTATAAATATTATATGCTTTTTGCCCGTTTTATTTTGGGGCCAACCAGTAATAGCAAACTTTGGCGTTTATTATTTTAATTCTCCGTTTTTTAAACCATGGCAATTAATTACCTACATGTTTTTACATGGCGGCTGGGCGCATATACTTTTTAACATGTTTGCGCTTTTTTCTTTTGGCGGGGCCTTAGAATATATAATGGGGTCAAAGCGTTTTTTTAATTTTTATTTTATCTGTGGTTTTGGCGCTATTATTTTACAAATGGTGGTACAGGCAATTGAGGTACATGCCATAGCCGGAAGCATAACCCTTGCACAACCAGGGTTAGAATCATCCTATTTACAATTTGGTGATAAGTCGCAAAAATTAATGGAGATATATAGCTCACCCATGGTAGGCGCATCAGGCGCTATATTTGGACTATTAATAGCTTTTGGCATGATATACCCCAATGCCGAGTTAATGATCATGTTTATACCGGTACCGGTAAAGGCAAAATATATTATACCGGTTTATGTGTTGTTAGAGCTATCATTAGGTATAGGGCAGTTTAATGGTGACAGTGTAGCCCACTTCGCGCATTTGGGCGGGGCCATTTTAGGATTTATATTAGTAAAAGCCTGGCACTTGCAAGGGCCCAAAGATTTTTATAGTTAATTATTACTAATAGGTATATGAATACATTTTGGCATGGTATATATTATAAAACCTTTAAATCAAGCAGTAAAATATACCTGCTTATAGCTATTAATGTATTTGTTTTTTTAGTTATTAATATACCATCGGTAATTGAACAGCTATTTGCCCAAAGCGATGTTATTAAAAGCTATGCTTTTGAATATTTAGCGCTGCCGGCTTATTTACCCAAACTACTCACCCGTTTCTGGACCCCCATCACCTATATGTTTATGCATAGCGGTGTTTTTCATATCCTGTTTAATATGCTATGGCTTTATTGGATGGGCCAGATATTTGAAGACTTTTTGGGTAATAAGCGCATTGTTGGCTTATATATTTTAGGCGGACTTGCAGGCGCCGCTCTGTATGTTATAGGCTTTAATGTTATACCTGCTTTTGCACATAGTGATGCAGTAGTGCTTAGTTCGGCAGTTGGGGCATCGGCAAGTGTAATGGCCATTATTGTCGCGGCGGCAACTATTGCACCTGCTTATACCATCTCATTAATGTTTATTGGCCCGGTAAAGCTAAAATGGTTGGTATTGTTTTATATTGCCATTGATTTTTTAGGAGTAGCAGGTCCTAATGCCGGGGGCGAAATAGCACATTTAGGCGGTGCCTTAATAGGGTTTATATACGTAAAGCAACTACAGCGTGGTAATGATTGGGTAGGGAGCATTACCTCCATTTTCAAAAAAAGAAGTAAATTGAAAGTGGTTTCAAATAATAAGGATAAAAAGCGGTCGGACAAACCCAGGCAGGATGAGGTTGACCGTATATTGGATAAAATTTCAAAAAGTGGATACGATAACCTGAGTACGCAGGAAAAAGAAATATTATTTCGCGCAAGCAATAATGAAAGCTAAAAAAAAGCTCCCCTTTTTTGATAAAATAGTTTTATGGATTAATTATGCCGTAGGCCTGGCATTATTAATTAGCTATCTGGCACCTATTGCCGATCCCAGAAAATACTGGGTAATAGCCTTTTTTGGCCTGGCCTATCCGCTGTTATTATTGGCCAATGCATTGTTGATACTTTATTGGGCCTTTCGCAAAAACTGGTACGCTTTGCTATCGGCCGGATGTATTGTTATTGGCATTAATGTACTTAATAATAATATCGCCTTCAATTTTGGCAACAGTAATACGCCTAAGTTAACCGACACCAATGCAGTTAGGTTAATGACCTATAATGTGCATAATTTTAAAAAGTACGGTGCCTCACATGATACATCGACCAGGCATGATATATTAGCGCTTATAAAAAAACAGGACCCCGATATTATAGGTATACAGGAATATTTTACGCGCAAACGAGGTCAATACGCTATGACAGACTCCATGAATAAGTTGTTAGGATACCATAATTTTTATTTTGTGGATGTTAACCAAAACGAGGACGAGGCTATTGGCATTGCGCTGTTTACCAAATACAAAATAATTAATAAAGGGCTTCTTCTTTTAGCCGAACCTGGCAGCGAAAACCAATGTATATACATCGATGTAAAAAAAGCCAACGGTATTTTTAGGGTATATAGCGTGCATTTACAATCTATAAATTTTAAAAAGGAAGATTATAAATACCTGGATACCATTTCGAGCGGCAAGCCTGATATGATATCAACACGACGGCTTGGAGGTAAATTAAAACGCGCTTTTATTAAGCGGGCCGAACAGGTATTTAAAATAAAGGCCCATGCCAAACAATGCCCATATCCTTATATTATTTCGGGCGATTTTAATGATACTCCAACATCATACGTGGTTAACCAGATGAGCAAAGGGTTAAAGAATGCTTTCCGCGAAAAAGGTTTTGGCCTGGGCCGCACCTACAATGGCGATTTTCCTAATTACCAAATTGATTACGTAATGGCCACGCCCGCATTTGATGTTAAAAGCTATACTATTGTTGAAAAAAAGCTGTCAGACCACTATCCTATTATAACCGATCTGGTATTGAAATAAGATCAACCAAATCAAAAAATCGTAAGTTTGCCAAATGAAACAAAACTTATTTGTTTATAATACCTTAACACGCAAAAAAGAAGAGTTTAAACCCCTTAACGCGCCGCATGTAGGCATGTATGTTTGCGGCCCTACTGTTTATAGTGATGTGCATTTGGGCAATTGCCGTACCTATATTTCGTTCGACCTGATATTCAGATACCTTTCCCATTTGGGTTATAAAGTACGTTATGTACGTAATATTACTGATGCCGGCCACTTAGAAGGCGACGGCGGCGATGAGGGGGAAGATAAAATATCGAAAAAAGCTAAATTAACACAATTGGAGCCTATGGAGATTGTACAAAAGTACACCGTAGGTTTTCATGATGTGCTTAAAATTTTTAATACCCTGCCCCCAAGTATTGAGCCTACGGCCACCGGCCATATTATTGAACAGATTGAGCTGGTAAAGCAAATATTAGCCAAGGGGTTGGCTTATGAGGTTGATGGGTCAATTTATTTTGATGTAGAAAAATATAACAGTACAGCAGATTACGGCATTTTAAGCGGTCGTAACCTGGATGATATGATCAACAACACCCGCGACCTGGGCGGGCAGGATGAAAAACGAGGCAAACTTGATTTTGCTTTATGGATAAAGGCCAAACCCGAGCATTTAATGCAATGGCCATCGCCATGGGGTATGGGTTTTCCGGGCTGGCATCTGGAATGTTCGGCCATGAGCCATAAATATTTGGGTAACCAGTTTGATATTCATGGCGGCGGGCTCGACCTTGTACCTACACACCACACCAATGAGATTGCACAAAACGTAGCATGCTGCGGCAAAAACCCGGCAACGTATTGGATACATACCAATATGCTGACGGTTAATGGCCAAAAAATGTCAAAATCATTAGGTAATAGCTTTTTGCCGCATGAGTTATTTACCGGCGACCATTCCATACTCGAGAGGGGCTATAGCCCAATGACCGTTAGGTTTTTTATGTTGCAGGCCCATTATCGCAGTACGCTTGATTTTGGTAACGAAGCGATGGAGGCATCAGAAAAAGGCTTTAAACGTTTAATGACCGCAGTTGCTTTATTAGATAATTTAAAACAATCGGCTACTACTGACGTTGATGTTGAGCAGATATCGGCGCGTTGTTATGAGGCGCTTAATGATGATTTTAACAGCCCGGTATTAATTGCCGAACTTTTTGAAGCGTCGCGCATTATTAACTCTGTTAATGATGGCAAAATGAAGATAGATGAGGTTAATTTGCAGCGTCTGAAAACGCTGATAAAAACCTTTGTTTTTGATATTTTAGGGTTGATGGATGAACAAGCGGCCAACGATGACTTGCCTAAGCTGTTAAACTTTATCGTATCATTAAGAAACGAAGCCAAGGTAAGCCATGATTATGCAACATCTGATAAAATAAGGCAGGGCTTGCAGCAAATAGGTTTCCAGTTAAAAGATAGTAAGGAAGGTACTACCTGGAATAAAATTTAATTAAATAAACTACGTTACTATATAAATCATAATAGGCATATAACTCAAAACCTGAATTCAGCATGAAAAATATTATAATGGCCGCTACTCTATTTACTATTTGCACCGGTGCGGCGTTTGCACAAACACCTGCAAAGGTAGACAAGGTGGTAGCAGCCGAGGATGCTTTTAACAAATTAGTGGCCCGTAAAGGCATAAAGGAGGCTTTTTTAAGTGTTGCTGATCCGGAAGGGATAGTGTTTAAACCAAATGCGGTAAAAATGGTTGATTTTTATTCGAGCCTTGACAAACAGCCTGGTACATTGAAATGGGAACCCAAATTTGCACGTATCTCAAAAAGTGGCGATCTGGCATTTACCGCCGGTCCGTATGTATATCAAAATGGTAAAACGGATGATGATAAGGTATTTGGCGATTATGTATCAATATGGCATGCCGATGCTGATAATAAATTAAAATTATTAATAGACCTGGGCATACAGCATCCCGAATCTGACCAGCAAGCCACCACTGATTTTAAAGACCCCGATCCCAATAAAAAAGTATCGGAAAGTAAAGATCCATTTAATGGCAAAACAGTGATATTAAATACCGACAAAGTATTCAATCAATCATTAAATAAATCAACATTGGCCTCGTATAAAGTATTCCTGAGTCCGGAAGGCCGCTACTATTTCCCGGGGTTTGACCCGCTTACCGGTACTGATAAGATTTTAAAATTTATTGCCAACGAAGGTATAACCATATCGGCCGAAACGGTAAATGCCGGGCGTTCGTCAAGCAATGATCTGGCTTATAGTTATGGCCGTGCACGTATTAAAAAAGGCAATATTGTGAGCAATTATAATTACGTACGCATTTGGGAAATTGATTCTACTTATAAATGGAATATATTGCTCGAAGTGTTTTCGGCAGTTGAGAATTAGTGAACAATTATTCTAGTGATTAGTTAATTAGAGATTAGTGATTAGTCCGGACATTTAATTATTTATAAAAAACGCCC
>NZ_JBDTJZ010000219.1:0-4587 GCF_039935595.1 Mucilaginibacter sp.
ATAAAAAACGCCCCTATAGTTTCATCGGGGCGTTTTTTATATAAAGCAATAGTAAACTAATCTCTAATCACCAAACACTAATCACTAGAATAATTGTTCAATAATATCATCTGTTGATAAACCATCTGCCTCGGCATGGTAGCTGCGCACAATACGGTGGCTTAAAATAGGTTTGGCTACAGCCTGCACATCTTCAATATCCGGCGAATATTTACCGTTAATTACCGCGTGGCACTTTGCACCCAATATAAGGAATTGCGATGCGCGCGGACCGGCTCCCCAGTTTAATAAGCGTTTAACCTGTGGTGCTGCATATTCGCCATCGGGGCGGGTTTTTGCTACCAGCTTTACCGCATACTCCAATACATTATCAGCTACAGGTATATTTCTAACCAATTGCTGAAAATAAATTATCTGCTCAGCATTAAGCAGTTTATTTACCTCTTTTGTTACCGAACCGGTAGTGCTTTTTACCACTTCCAGCTCTTCGGCAAATGACGGGTAGTCTAAACTAACCTTAAACATAAAACGGTCAAGTTGAGCTTCGGGTAGCGGATAAGTCCCTTCCTGCTCAATAGGGTTTTGCGTAGCCAGTACAAAAAATGGCTGTGCCAGTTTATGGGTAACACCTGCCGCCGTTACCGCTTTTTCCTGCATAGCCTCTAAAAGCGCAGCCTGGGTTTTAGGTGGGGTACGGTTTATTTCGTCAGCCAATATGATATTAGAAAAAACAGGACCGGGTATAAATTTAAAGTTTCGGTCCTCGCCCAATATTTCCGAGCCTATAATATCCGAAGGCATAAGGTCGGGTGTAAACTGTATACGGTTAAAATCAAGGTCAAGTACCTGGGCTACAGTTTGCACCAGTAAGGTTTTTGCCAAACCCGGTACGCCTACCAATAAACAATGCCCGTTACTAAAAATGGATATTAAAACAAATTTTATTACTTCGTCCTGGCCAATTATCACTTTGCCTATTTCGGCACGTATTTGCTGATAAGTTTGTTTTAGCGCATCGGCGGCTTCTACTTCAGAACGGTGTTGCATGTTTTTTTATAGTTTAGCTTGAGTTAAAGGGGGAGTTGCCCATCCGGTAAGGGTTGGACATGATTGATATTCAGGGTCGATTTTTATAAAGGTTTCTTTGCGTTTTTTTTCAAACCACTCGCTTATCGTACGGTTAATTTTATCTTCATTGGCGGCTGTTTTTATTTTTGCGAAATCCTGGTTCATGTTGGCTCTGTGCGCATCTGTAACAGATCTCAAATAAAATATTTTATAGCTTTTTTTGCCCGCAGCATCAGTAATTAATACCGGCTTTGATACAGTATTTACCTTCATGGTGTCAATAACCAAAGCAATCTGTGGGTCAAGTTTATCAATAGGTATTACCGTAGTGCGGGTTTGAACGTTTTCGGCATTTAATATCATACCGCCATTGTATTTACTTTCCTTATCGTCTGAGTAATAAGTAGCGGCACTTGAAAAAATATCAGAAGTTACTTTATTCTTCATCAATAATTGATAAACCGAATCTGCTTTAACCTCCGCCCTAACCAGGCTTGCGGCAGTAATAGCGGGTATAATTAAAATGTGACGGGTATGTACCTGTTCGCCACGTCGCTCAATAAGCTGTAAAAAATGGTATCCAAAATCCGATTCAAAAACGGGCGAAACTTCGCCGGTCTTTAATTTAAAGGCCACGGCACTAAATTCTTTAACATAATCACCCCGTGAACCCCAGCCTAGATCCCCACCATCAACGGCTGATTTTGGATCTTGTGAATAAGCAATGGCTAAAGCCGCAAAGTCTTCTCCTGCTTTTACACGTGCTAATAAGCCTTCGGCTTTTTGCTTGGAGTATTCTTTTTCTTCATTGGTAAGTTTAGGGTTAAATACAATTTCGCCAACTTCTACTTCCTTGCTTATCATGGGTAGGCTATCCTTCTTAAATGTTTCAAAGTATTTTTTAACATCAAGCGGGGTGGTATTTACTTTTTCGGTTATCTTGCTGCGCATACGCTCCGAAACCAGCATCTCTTTAACATCCGGGCGTATCTCATCTTTGTACTGTTCAACCGGGCGGCCCAAAAATTGAGCAAGTTTATCTTCGCCACCCGCCCGTTGTATTGATTGGCGCATACGGCGATCAACCTCATCGTCAATTTCGCTTTCTTTAACCTCAATACTATCAATAACGGCTTGTGCTGTAAGTAGCTTTTGCGATATTAAATTTTGTGCTATTTGGCATTTAAGCGCCGGGTTTGGCGGTGTGCCCTGTAATAAGTATTGTGCGTAACCTGTTTCAATATCAGATAATAGTATAATGTTAGACCCCACAACGGCAACAATTTTATCCAATACCTTTTTTTGGGCATTGGCAACTGATGCAAATAAAAAAACCACTAATAATACAACTCCAAACTTTCTCATGTATACTGCTTAATATAAAGCGGATGAGTGATCCGCAAAAACTCAAATTACGGTAAAATTAATTAAATTATAATTGTGCAATTAACTCGTTACAAATGCCCGGTTTATAATTATGCGAATATGCCAATAAAGCTTCAAACACTTTAACTATTTTTGGTTAAAATTTGTTAAAGCAACAATATTAAATGAAAATTGAAACTCCGGCTGCCCTGCGTTTTATAATGCAGGATGATATTTTTTTATTACCTGCCGATAAAGCTAAACCTGCCGAAACAATTGTGGATGTTAATGTACAAGCGCCCGACGTTGCATTTAAGTATTTGGGAGGTAATAAAAAAAGCTTTTTAATACTGGTTCATTACACCGCGCACGAGTTTATTGCAGACACTCATCTTACAGCGCTGCAAAGCATACTAAGCCGTAAGGAATATACTTTAGAGGATATAGCCATAACCAATATGGCCCACTACACAACTGCCGGTTTTGAACAGCTTAAAACATACTTTAACCCCCAAAAAATATTAGTATTAGGCACAGCGGCAGTGCCTGTTGATGTAGAGGCGATGCAATTTAATGAGCCTAAGCAAATAGGGGGCTGTGCAGCCTTATATAGTTTTAGCTTTGACGAGATGATGGATAACACCCCCAACAAAAAAGCCTTTTGGGATAAAATGAAAAACTTATAAATGCACCAGTTAGTATTTGCAACCAACAATGCCCATAAGCTGGAGGAGGTAATGGCTAAGATTAAAGGTGATATACAGCTACTAAGCCTTAATGATATTAATTGCCATGATGGTATTGCCGAAACCGGCACTACTTTTAGCGAGAACGCTTCAATTAAAAGTCATTACATATACAATAAATATCATTTAAATTGTTTTGGCGATGATAGCGGGTTAGAAATAGATGCCTTAGGTGGGCAGCCCGGCGTGTATTCGGCGCGATATGCAGGCGGGCATGGCAACCATGCCGCCAATAATAAAAAGGTGTTACTGGAGTTAGTAAATACCGATAACCGTAAGGCCCGTTTTAAAACGGTAATATCACTGTTGTGGAATGGCCGTGAGCATTTTTTTGAGGGAACAGTTGAAGGCACTATCCGCCGGGAATTAAGCGGCACGGCTGGTTTTGGGTACGACCCTATTTTTCAACCCGATGGTTATGATATAACTTTTGCCGAAATGACCCTTGCCGAAAAAAACAGCATTAGCCATCGTGCCAGAGCGGTAGAAAAACTCCTGGTATTTTTAAACAGTACCAGCGCCTAATTTTTATTTTTAACAACCGTATCAGCCTTAACAGGAACAACCGGTTTAACAGGAACAACCGGTTTTTTGGAAGTATCGGGTTTTACAATTGTGGGCGACGGCGTTGAAGTTTTTGCCAAATGTTTACCAGGCAATTGCTTTTTGGCAACCGCAGGTTTTGCCCCATTTACTTTCGTTTTGACGGCGACCTTTGCCGGAGGCGGTAAAATAGATGCTTTTGACACCGGTCTGTCTTTAGGTTTCCATATAAAGTTTTTCAGGAGCTTATCTTCCTCTTTTACCTTGTCTATGGGTGTAAGCTTTGCTTCGGGTGTTTGTATAAATATAGTCTCGCTTAATTTGCCATTATTCATGTAAACCTCCAACTTACCGCTGGTAGACCGCCCCATTTCAGTAACCTCATTGGTTACAGTATCGCGCTTAAAGTATCGTGTTTCGGCATTGCCGGTAACAAATAGGGTATGCAGTTTATTATCCTTAAAACTGCCATGTACTTTTTTTCCGCCCAACTGGTTAAAATGCAGCGAATCATTTTTTTCTATATTCACAATAAACCCTTTGGGGAACATATCCATGTTATCCAGTTTTTTATTTCTCATCTGCATATATATGGTATCGCCCGATAATTGCGAACCCTGGGTCCACATCATTGGTTTATGATAGCTGCGTATGGTAGAGTCGCTGCTGCTGTAAAACATGGAGTCGGCCACCGACTGCAGGTCGGATTTGAATATCTTGGCATTTTTATACCCCATTACTATACGTATACGTGAAGTATCGCGCAAGCCATGATTGGCAATAAGTTCAAGCGAATCGGCTTTTTGCTTTATTCTGAGCGAGTCTTTTGCGGTAAGCTTTGGCGTCGCTTTAATCGGAGCCGACT
>NZ_JBDTJZ010000220.1:0-5057 GCF_039935595.1 Mucilaginibacter sp.
CATCGGGCATAATTGTTTCCCATACCCCCGTTAAAACCCCTCTTTAGCGCCAAATCTTTACGGCAATTTTGTAACAATAGCCACAAACAATTATGCTCCTAAAACGCTTTAGTTTTATGCCGCATAAATTATTTATAGTTTCCAATCGTTTACCTATCACTATCGAACAAAATAACGGACAGTACACATGTCGTCAATCTTCAGGTGGCCTGGTCTCTGCAGTTAGTGCCTATTTAAACGGCGAAAGTGCCGGTGGTTTTTCACAGACAATATGGGCAGGCGTACCCACTTGTACCGAAAAAATATGGAATAACGTAATTCCGGGATGTGAGGAAGGCGATTATACCTACTCTCCCGTATTTGTCAAAGCACGAACCTATGAATCTTATTATAACGGCTTCGCAAATTCCCTGCTTTGGCCGTTATTCCATTACTTCCCCTCGTATGCAGATTATAGCGCCGGCCATTTTGACGACTATATGGCCGTGAATAAGCTTTTTGCTGATACCCTGCTCAAAGAAATGGAAAAAGACGATACCGTTTGGATACATGATTACCATTTGTTGCCCCTTGCAGAAATGCTTCGGCAGGCTATGCCGTCGCTTACTATCGGTCTTTTTTTACATACGCCCTTTCCATCGTATGAAATGTTTCGGATAGTACCCAAAAAATGGCAAAATGCGCTATTAACCGGTATGTTAGGCGCTGATTTGATCGGGTTTCATACTATAGACTATGCTTCGCATTTTCTTTTCTGTGCCGAAACCGTACTTAAAGCGGAACACGAAGGGTCAATGATTTCGTGGAAGGACAGACAGGTTAAAGTTGATGTGTTTCCTATCAGTATTGATTTTGACCGTTTTTATGAAGCTTACGATGAGTTAGATGTTGTTGAACGACGAGAAGAATACCAGGAGATAAAAGGCGATAAAAAGCTAATTTTTTCTGTTGACAGGCTGGACTATACCAAAGGGGTACTTAACCGTTTAAAAGGGTACAAAAGGTTCCTTACGCAAAGTCCAAACTTTAAGGGCCTCATCGTATTTGTATTGGTGGTTGTGCCGTCGCGGGACGGTATAAAAAAGTACGCTGAAAGGAAGCGGATAATTGATGAATACATAGGTGACATTAACAGTAGTTTAGGTAATATAAGCTGGCAGCCGGTAATTTACCAGTACGGACATTTAAACTTTTCGGAACTGGTAGCCTTATATACCAGTTGCGATCTGGCTTTAATTACTCCGCTTAGGGATGGGATGAATTTGGTGGCCAAGGAGTTTGTGGCCAGCCGTAAAGATCAAAAAGGAGTGTTGATATTAAGTGAAATGGCCGGTGCTGCCCGCGAGTTGAGTGCGGCTTTACTGATCAATCCCAACGATACAGATGAAATTGCCGATGCTATTAAAAAGGGACTCGAAATGCCCGAACAGGAACAAAAAGTGCGCCTTAATGCTATGCAGCAACGCATTAGAAAATATAATGTGGACGCCTGGGCAAATGATTTTTTTGGACAAATGAAACATGTGAAGGAGATACAACTTGATTTTGAAATTAAGTTTTTAGATGAGGGGTTAAAAGCAAGGCTCTTATCGGCTTATAATGCCGCAAACCGTAGACTCATTTTGCTTGACTATGATGGAACCCTTGTAGCGTTTAACGAGAACCCTATGCTTGCCGCACCGGAGGCGGAACTAATACAATTACTTACAAAAATTGCAGAAAATAGGCAAAATGACATTTATATTGTTAGCGGCCGGGACGGTAATACACTTGACGAATGGCTGGGTACTTTACCAATAGGCATGATAGCCGAACACGGATCAGTAACAAAACAAATAGGGGGGAGCTGGCTTTCTGAAAATGCGGGGGATATTTTGGATTGGAAGCCGAAAATAGAGAGTGTGATGAATGCTTATACCGAACGATGCCCGGGTACGTTTGTTGAACATAAGCGGTTTTCGCTGGCCTGGCATTACCGGACAGCAGGAGCATTAGACGGTTCATTACGAGCCAAGGAATTATATGAGGAACTTTTAAAAATAACCGCTTTGTTGGATCTTGATGTACTTAACGGAAATAAGGTAATTGAAGTACGAAACAAAGGAATTAACAAGGGTGTTGCTGTAAGTCAGCTTTTAAAGAAAAATGAATACGATTTCATCCTTTGTATTGGAGATGATAAGACCGACGAAGATATGTTTAAAAAATTGGCCAGAACCCCCGGTGCGTTTACCATAAAAGTGGGTAACGAGGCATCGTTTGCAAAATATAACCTGTTAAACCCCGATGCCGTTAAATCCTTGCTGCAAAGCCTGGATGGCGAGAACGCGGCAAAGCCGCAACCTAAAAAAAGCATGTAATGGAAAAGCATATCTATCAAACCGGTATCATCGGTAATTGCGCCTTTCTGGCTCATGTTAACAAAAATACCAATATCGACTGGTTATGCTGGCCTTTATTTGACAGCACCTTCATTTTTGGCCAAATGCTCGACAAGCAAAAAGGCGGCACGTTTTCTATCCTGCCCGAGGGTGAATACACTTCGCATCAATACTACCTTGAAAACACCAATGTGCTTATAACGGAAATTACCTGTAGTGATGGTAAATACAGGATAACAGATTTTGCACCCCGTTTTAGGGAATATGACCGGTATTATAAACCGCTAATGCTGATAAGGCAAGTGGAGGCAATAGAGGGGTCGCCGCGTATTTCGGTAAAATGCCAACCGGTTAGTGATTATGGTGCCAAGAAGCTTACCGTTAACAGAGGAAGTAATCATATTCAATTTTTAGGCGGCGAAGAAAATATCCGGCTCACAACCAATATACCGGTGAGCTATGTTTTTGACGAACAGCCTTTTGTATTAAACGAGGTAAAATATTTAGTAATGACCTACGGCGAACCTTTGGAAGCGCCGCTTATAACCACCGCACAAAGGTTTTTAACCGAGACCATCGCCTACTGGCGCACATGGATCAAACATTCATCCATTGCATCTTTCTATCAGCAGTTTGTTATACGTTCGGCCCTTGCGCTAAAAATACACCAGTTTGAAGATACCGGTGCCATTATAGCCGCCAGTACTACCAGTTTACCGGAATCGCCCGGGAGCGGCCGTAACTGGGACTACCGCTACTGCTGGCTGCGCGATACTTACTATGTAATAACAGCATTAAACCATATTGGCCATTTTGAGGAGATGGAAAAATATTTTAGTTACGTTACGGATATTTCTTTCTCTGATGAGTTAAGATACCAGCCACTCTACAGCATCACCGGCAAAAAAAATATTGATGAGGTGATTTTAGACGATCTGGACGGATACCTGGGTAATAAGCCCGTACGCATAGGTAATCAAGCCTCAGAGCATATACAAAACGATATATATGGTCAGGTACTGATATCGCTTTTGCCACTTTATACAGATCGCCGCTTTACCTACGATGAACGTAAGGATTCGGCAAGATGGATAACTTATTTATTGAATAAAATAGAACGTACCATTGACGAAAAAGACGCCGGAATATGGGAGTTTCGCAATTTTGCCAATATTCATTGCTACAGTAATTTATTCCAATGGGCAGGCGCGTGTGCGGCAGAAAAGATGGCCAAAACCATCAACGATGAGGTGCTTGAACAAAAGGCGGTATCCTTAAAAGAGCGAGCAGCCGCACACATTGAAAGCTGTTACGACCCGGTTAGAAAAGTTTACACAAATTCTGTCGGCAGCCAAAACCTGGATGCAAGTACGCTGCAACTCATTGTGATGAATTATCTCGATCCGGCGTCAGACAGGGCTAAGGATCATCTCATCGCACTTGAAAAGGAATTAAAAGGCAGCAACGGCTTATTTTACAGGTATTTGTACAAGGATGATTTTGGAAAGCCTAAAACAACTTTCCTGATCTGTGCATTTTGGTACGTAGAGGCACTTGCCGCGGTTGGCAGAATGGACGACGCTATTCGTGAGTTTGAAAGCCTTATCAAGTTTTCAAACCATTTGCAGCTATTTAGTGAAGACGTAGACGAGGTAGACGGCAGTCAGTGGGGAAATTTTCCGCAAGCATATAGCCACGTGGGGTTGATGAACGCGGCGTTTCGTATTGCAACAAAGCTGGACAGGCCAATATTTCTATAAAACATATATAAACTTATTTCATAACAAGACAGTGCAATTATGAAGAGTATAGCTTTGCGCATCATGATATAAAATTAACGAGTATTAATTACTAATGCATCAATGGCAACAGGGCCGCCACCGCGGTTAATAATACTAACGATATGTTTGCCGGGGGCAAGCTTATTGATATGATAAACTACCTGTTGACTCTGTCTGTCTGCTCCTGAAGAAAGGTCGACAACTTTGCCTGCTTTGCCGTCAATCAATACTTCAATTTTACCGCCCCCGGTTTGTTTAGGCGCTATAACCGATAAGCTTTTTCCGGTAAATTGAAACTTCCATATAGCACCGGGCGTATCGCTGATGGTAAGGTCGTTATTAAAGTCGCCCTTGTTTAAATTTGCCTGCCTGAACCATCCCTGTGCCATTATTACCCCGGGGTCATCATCATTTATCCATGTTTTATCTTGTGTGATACGCAGCACCCTGTACTGCGACGCAAGTATGGTATTATCTATACTGCTAAGCGCCTTTACAGCGGATGGGGGTGTTACGGTTAATCCTTGTTCGTTTTGTATAAATGGCAACGCAATAGCAGCACCATTACCCAGCAATTCAACCCTGGTTACTTTACCCAGCGTAGCACCGTTTGCAGCCAAAGCTTTTAAATTAATGGTTGCATCTTTCCATTTTATCAGCGTAGCATACAATTTGTTTTTGTTGCGGGTATAATAAACCGATGTATCTCCATAAACCTCAAACGGGCGCGAACCATAAATGGCTTCGCCGTTTACTTTGAGCCACTCACCAATATCTTTGGCAGTTTGTATAACTTCGGCATCCAGGTCGCCGCGGCCATGTTGTGTTAAATTAAGCAGCAACGTACCATTGCGGGAAACATTTTCCATCAAAATTTTAACTATAGCAGGTGCAT
>NZ_JBDTJZ010000221.1:0-4055 GCF_039935595.1 Mucilaginibacter sp.
GTTTGCACCTATTTATTACTATAATTCGCCGTAGGCTGTAACAACCCTTTCTTTAAAGCGTCAAAATGGTGAAAACCATTTCGCTTTTTTAAATTAAACCTTATTTTTAACTAAATTTAAACCACTAATGATGAAAAAATTATTTACAACCACCAGCTTGCTGATATGCGGCGTGGTTATTTGCTTAGCCGCTATAGTTGCCGACGTAAGTGGCAAATGGGTAGGTAGTGTTAAAGGACCAGATGGCGACACCGAATTTCCGCTTACATACGTTTTTAAAGCAGATGGAAACGTGTTAACAGGTACATTAACATCTCCGCAGGGTGATGTGCCTATTTCAGAAGGTAAAATTGATGGTGATAAGATCTCTTTTAAAATTAGCTTTGGCGACCAGGCGATTGTAAATACAGGTAAAGTTTATGCCGACTCAATAGGTGTTGATTCTGATTTGGGTGGCCAAAAATTTCACGTATTGCTTAAACGCGCTAAATAATATTAAACCAATTGGTTTTTTAAAGCCCCCGAATATTCGGGGGCTTTTTTTGTGGCAATCATTGTACAAACCAGCGTTGTTGAGTACATTTGCCCCGCATGCTTAAACGCTTAACCGCCATATTGCTTCTTTTCGCCCTTGTAGCAGCTAACTTTAGCTACTATTTTGTATATGCGGGTTTTGAGCTAAATAAAAAATACATTGCCGCCCAGCTTTGCGAAAACCGTGATAAGCCCTATTTACATTGTAACGGTAAGTGCTATTTTATGAAAAAAATAAAGCAAGCCGGCGACAAAGAGAAAAGTGATGAACAGCAAGCACAAAAAAACCTTTTTCAGGAAGTGTTTTTTGTGGGTGTTTCAGTTCCAAAATTTTACAACCAACTATTACAGGTTATAACAACCCCTTACCTATCGTCTGAGCAATCTGTATCGCCGGGTAACATCTATCAACCTCCACGGGTAGGATAAACAATTCTTTTTCCGGCGTCATCGCGAGGAACGAAGCAATCCCTGCACTTGCAAATCAAAAATTGCAATAAAACAATAATGTCATTTCGAACATAGAGAGAAATCTATACATTGATAGGTATATGTATAGATTTCTCCTCGTACCTCGTTCGAAATGACAAATTGGATTATTAATTTATCTGCATAGAGATTACTTCCTACCTCACTGCCGCCGGTTACTATCATCCTATTTCATAACCAGAGGCAACTCACAAATTATTATAAATGAAATCGTATTTCATTCTGTTTATATTTTTATTTTTTTCGATAGCCGCCAAAAGCCAAACTATACAGGGTTCTGTTACAGACGCGGTAACCCACGAACCATTATCCGGCGTAAGCATTACCGCTGCAAATACAACTGTTTACACAAACGCAAAAGGATTATTCAATGTGCCGGCGGCCGGCAACGCTGTTATCAAATTTTCTATGGTGGGTTATATCCCCCAAACCATAAATCCGGCTAACCTAAAACCAGGCGACCCATTAAACATCAGCCTCACACCTTCGTCGGTTGATTTGCAGCCAGTTATTGTATCTGCAAGTCGCGAGGGGCAGGCCCGACAAGATGCGCCAATGGCCATCAGCAAAATAAATTCCATACAAATACAAGATACCAAAGCCACCGCTTTATACCAATTATTAAATAAAGTGGCGGGCGTATATATGGTTAACCTGGGAAACGAGCAACATACCATGGCCATACGCCAGCCCATTACCTATAACGCCTTGTATTTATATATGGAGGATGGCGTTCCTATTCGCCCGACGGGAATATTTAACCATAATTCGCTGTATGAGATCAATATGTCGGGTGTAAAGGATATTGAGGTTATAAAAGGTCCTGCATCGTCTTTATATGGCAGTAACGCCATAGGCGGCGCTATAAACTTTATTACACAGGGGCCACCGGCGGGCCATGCGGCCAATGTATCCTTACAGGGCGACAACTACCATTACCGCCGTATTGATGCCGATGGTGGTTTTACAAAAGGTAAATTTGGTTTATACTTGGGCGGATATGTCGCGCATCAAAAAGATAGCTGGCAGGATTATTCAGACTTTGATAAATACTCGGCCAATTTTAAAACCACTTATGATTTTGACAGCAAAACCAAGCTAACAACTACGGCAGCTTATAATTATTTAAACACCCAAACCCCGGGCAGCCTGGATGCCGCGCATTTTTACAACCGCAGCTACGGCAGCAATAACCGCTTTACCTATCGCCGTGTTGAAGCCTTTAGGGCAAGTACCACACTGCAACACGCATGGAGCGATAAAAGCAATACGTTTTTAACCTTGTTTTACCGCAACAATACAACCGCTCAACTACCAAGTTATTATATCTCGGATGTGCGCGTAGCGGGGGTTTATACCAGCTCGAACGGGCAGGTTAATGATCAGCGTTTTAACAGTTATGGTTTATTGGCCCAGCATCGTATCGATTTTAATTTCCTGCACTCGCGGCTGATAGCGGGAATTTATATGGATGATAGCCCGAGCTCGTACTACGCGCAGTATTTAACCATCAATAAAGACGTAGCCAATAACTATTATACCGGCTTTACCAATACAGGCACTTATATTGATGATTACCGCATTAAATTATTTAATACCGCCGCCTATACGCAATATCAGATAAACCCGGTTGAACCGTTGAGAATTGTGTTTGGTTTACGATATGACCGGGTACATTATGATTTTAATAACGGCCTGCCTGCATCAAACACCAAATACAAACAGCAGGAAACCAATGATTTTAATATACTGGCGCCTAAATTGGGTTTAACTTATGATCTTGGAAACAACAAAGGCTTATATGCCAATTACAGCGTAGGCTTTCAACCGCCCGAAACAAGCGGATTGTATAGCTCAAGACAACTATCACCGCTAAAACAAGCCACATTTAGTAATTATGAAGTAGGTGGCTGGCTATCGGCTTTAGATAAAAAAATGTATTTCGAGCTTAGTTTGTATGATATGGAGGGCCATAACGAAATTATCAGCCAGCTACTGCCCGACAATACAACCCAAAACCAAAACGCGGGTGCAACAAGGCATAGAGGTATAGAGTATTCATTAACGTACGCGCCTGTTAATTCCTTAAGCTTCCGCTTTGGTGGTACAAATGCCAAACACACTTACATTGATTACAGCGAAATTGTTAACGGCACTAACATCAGCTACAATGGCAAAACCATGAACAATGCACCTACATGGATAGCCACATCAGAAGTAACCTATAAACCGGATTATTTTAAAGGCTTCAGGATAGCAGCCGAGTGGCAGCATTTGGACGGTTATTTTACCAACCCGGCCAATACCAAAACTTATTCGGGCTATAACATTTATAACCTGCGTATGGGATATAATTTTAATGATAAGTTTATTAAAGGGGCAGGTATTTGGTTTAACGTGCTTAACCTAACCAATGCCTTATATGCCACAACCGTTACCAGCAACCAATATGGCGATACCTATAACGCCGCTCCTCCAAGGGTAGTTACGTTGGGTATCAGCTATTCATTCTCAAAATATTGATCATGAACAAACGCAACTTTTACAAATGGCACCGCATACTGGGTTTAATTGCCCTGGTGCCTGTAATATTTTTGACCATGAGCGGGGTAACACACCCGTTTATGTCAAATTGGTTCAGGCCGTTTATTGCTAAGGAGACTTTTGCGCCTGTAGCACAAAACAAAATAAATCCATCACTTTCTGTACAGGAAGTGATGGATAAAAACGGGCTAAAAGGACTCAGAAATTTTAGCCTTGTTAAGTTTGATAAGGGCAGCTATTACCAGGTGTTGGGTAAGGATAGTGTTTGCAATTACTATTCGGTAACTGACGGTAAATTACTGCCCGACGGCGATAAGAGCTATGCCATATACCTTGCCCGCTATTTTACGCAGGATTCGGTATCAACCTTAAAAAATGTAAGTCTTCAAACTGCGTTTGACGGGCAATACCAGCCGGTTAACCACTTGCTGCCGGTTTGGAAGGTTGCATTTGACCGCGCTGATGGCATGGATGTTTATATTGAAACC
>NZ_JBDTJZ010000222.1:0-10935 GCF_039935595.1 Mucilaginibacter sp.
GTTAGGCAACGCGTAATCATAATAGCTTTTTTGTAAAACAAAGCCTCTCCGATTAAAACGGAGAGGCTTTTATATTTTTAATGAAGGAGTGTGTTTATAAAGCTTATAAAAACAAAACGCTCCCTGGCAATTAAACCTGGGAGCGTTTTTTATGATATTATCAAATTATCTGTTACCTGCCTGGAGGAGTAGCCGGAGGAGTTGCAACCGGTGCACCTTGAGGTCTTTGCTGACCACCCGGACCACCTTGGCCTGGAGCTCCCTGACCTGGGCCACCAAAACCACCCGGACCGCCTGGGCCACCTTGACCCGGACCACCAAAGCCACCTGGTCTTGGACCCGGTACGTTTGCGTATACCACTTTAGGGTGCGCAACGCCACGATGACAGCTATTACAGGTTACACCTGTTTCGGCCATTAAGCCTACAGAATCTTTCTTAGCGCCGAAGAATTTTTTATTGATCTTACCCTCCATCACAAACATCTTGCGGGCCATTTCTTTTTCGGGTTTAATATCAAGCGACTTATCCTTATTGTCATGGCAAAAGTTACAACGTACCCCTAATGCTCTTGACCATTCATCCATTAAATGGTCTACCTGACGAAACGTAAGTTTTTTAGGCAATACTTTAATGTTTACCAATTTAGGCTCGGGGCGTGGTTGTTGCTGGGGTACTTGTTGTAGTGTGGTCATTGAGGCAAGCAATACAGTGCTTGCTAATAAACCAATAGCTATAATTTTCTTTTTATACATTATTTGTCATAATTAAGTCATCGAAAATAGCTGATTGTTATCAATGTTGCAACACCCTTCATAAGATATTGCATTTTTTATTTGTAACAAAAGTGCTATATATGAATTTCTAACTAGCTTCGGCCAGTTTTTCTTTTTGCAAAATTTCTAACAATGCCTTTTCGGCTCGATTTAATTCGGCTGATCTGATGTCCTTATCCTCGTCAAGTTCCTTAATATAATTAAATATGGTACCCTCTTCATAGCTTTTTATAACGGAGGGGTGCACATAGTATTTTTTACAAACGGTGCGGGTATTACCTAAATTTAAAGCTACTTCATCCAGCACGTTCACAATTTTTTTATGGCACTCCGTAACGGTTGCAAACTCTCCTGCTTCTTTAAAAGCATACAAAGCACTCACGCTGCCTGCCCAGGTACGGAAATCCTTAGCCGTAAAATCTTCACCGGTTATATGCTTTAAATAGGTGTTGATGTCCCCCGACCCGATCGAGCATCGCTTACCCTCATCATTATAAAACTGAAAAAGTTCCTTACCCGGTATATCGCGGCATTGCTTTACCAGGCGGGACAATTTCCTGCTTTGTAAAGCAATTTTATGAAATACGCCTTTCTTCCCCTTAAACTCAAATCGCATGCTGTCGCCTTCTATTTTTACATGCCTGTCCTGTAAGGTAGTAAGGCCAAATGAGCCGTATAATTTTTTGTACGATTCATTGCCTACCCTAATACTGGTTAACTCCATCAGGCGCACTACCAGCGCCACCACTTTTTCATGGTCGAGGTTTTTGCGTGAAAGATCTTTATCCACCTGCTCGCGTATGGCCGGTAAATGCGCCGCGAAGGTTTGCATACGATGATATTTAGATTGGTTGCGTATTTTGTTCCATTCGGGATGATAGCGGTATTGCTTTCGCCCTGCCGCATCAGTACCTGTAAACTGCAGGTGCCCGTTTTCGTAAGGCGATATCCATACGTTGGTGTACGCCGGGGGTATAACCAGCTTGTTAAACCTGGCAATTATTTCTTTATCTTTAACGGTTTTGCCTTCGGCATCTATATAACTCCAGCCGTTACCGGACTTTTTACGGGTATAGCCAGGGGCCGAGTCAGCCACATAACGCAAGCCCACCGCTTTGGCGGTTACTTTAGGGTCGCGGCCAATTTTTTCAAGTTTTTTTATAAGTCTGTCCATCCACCCTATTAACATAAGCCCTTATCATAAGTTTGACTTACTTTTGACCATTTTATTTAAACAAATGCTGAGTATTGTGTTATCTATTTAAAAACCAGCAACAAAATGAAATACAATTTATTAAGCAACACCGGACTTTTAGTGTCCGAATTATGCTTTGGTACCATGACCTTTGGTGGCAGCAACGGTGGTATATGGAGCAATATTGGCAAAGTACAGCAGGACGAAGTAAACAGCCTGATGAAAACTGTGGTTGATGCGGGTATTAACTTTATTGATACTGCCAACGTTTATTCATTTGGCGAATCAGAAAAGCTGTTGGGGCAGTCTATAAAAGATGTTGGCCTTAACCGCAAGGAACTCATCATTGCTACCAAAGTTCGTGGGCGCATGAGCGAGGGTATAAATAACGTGGGGCTGTCGCGTTTTCATATTTTTCAATCTGTTGATGAAAGTTTACAGCGTTTACAGTTAGATCATATTGATGTGCTTTACGTGCATGGCGTAGATCCTTTAACCCCGGTTGAAGAAATAATGCGCTCGCTAAACGATATTGTACATACCGGAAAGGTACGCTACGTTGCTGTTTGTAACTGGCCCGCCTGGATGGTGATGAAAGCCCAGGGCATTGCCGAAAAAAATGGCTGGCATAAATTTGTTGGCTTGCAGTATTATTACTCATTACCCAGCCGCGATATTGAACGCGAAATTGTGCCTTTGGCTATTGACCAAAACCTGGGCATAATGCCATGGAGCCCGCTGGCAGGTGGTTTCCTATCCGGAAAATATACGCGTGATAATGAGAAAATAGGCTCACGTCGTGACCATTTTGATTTCCCGCCGATAAATAAGGACAAAACTTTTGATATTATTGACGTAATAACCCAAGTTGGCAAACAGCATAATGCCACCCCTGCCGAAGTTGCATTGGCCTGGGTGCGTTTGCAAAAAGGTATCACCAGTACCATCATCGGCGCAAAAAACATCGACCAACTAAAAGATAATATTAAGTCTGTTGAAATCCAGTTATCTGCCGATGACCTGAAAAAAATTGACGAAGTAAGCGCCTTAACCAAAGAGTATCCGCAATGGATGGTTGAGCGGCAGGGTGGCGACAGACAATTGAAATAGTTTGCAGTGTGCAGTTAGCAGTTGACAAAAACAATTACTGCTAACTGCAAACTAAAAACTGCCAACTCATAACTATTTCACATATTTTAACTAATCTCCAATCACTATTCTCCAATCACTATAACTATGTTTGCAGTATGAGGCGTTTAGTTTTAACCTTTTTATTATTTGTGCTGATCGTTGCCGGGGCGTATGCTCAAAAATGGCAACCCGGCTACTTTTATGATACCAAAGGGCAGATAGAGAAAGGACTTATCCACCAAAACCCATCGGGCAGACCGCCCATAAAAGATGAAGGCTTTATTGAGTTTAGAGACGATGCCAAAGCAGACGTAATTAAATTAAGTGCCAGCGATATTAAAGCCTATGTAGTTGGCCGCGATAGCTTTGTGGTAGCCGCTACGGACTTATGGTCAAACCGGGTATTGGATTTTGTGCGGGTTGCTTTAGACACTGACCTTAAACTTTATGCCGCCTTCGGCGATGACGGAAGCGGCGGTGGCGGTGGCTTTTCGCCGCAGTTTGGTGTAGGTGCGGGCGGCGGCACAGGCGGCATGGGTGGCGGTTTAGGCGGAGGGATATCCATACCTATTGGAGGCAGCGGAGGTGGTAAAAATCATGCTGTTTACTTTTTTGGCAGCTCTACTGCCGATATGAAACCCATAAGCAACCAGGCTTTTAATGATATTATGGTTGAAGTAATGGGCGATGAACCCGACGTTGTTGAGCAAATAAGAGCCAAAAAATTCAATTTAGGTAGTATAGAAAGGTTAATAGCTTATTATAAGGGTGTAGAGGTTTCGCATAGGTAAGTTGGCAGTTATAAGTTAGCTGTTAACAGTCTATTAAGCGTTAGTAATATTAACCATCATAATGCTTACCGCCCACTGAAAACTGCCAACTACAATCCCTGCGCAATAACAAACCCACTTGCCCAGGCCCATTGAAAGTTATAGCCACCCAGCCATCCCGTAACATCCACACATTCGCCGCCAAAAAACAGACCGGGTACTTTTTTAGCTTCCAGGGTTTTTGATGATAGTTCATCAGTAGCCACACCGCCGCGCATTACCTCGGCTTTATCATAACCTTTATCCCCTGCCGGTTTTACTTTAAACTGATGTATCAGGGTTTCAATTTTTTCCATATCGGCTTTGCTTAACGATGCAAGGTTCTTTTCTACAGGCAAATACCCTGTTAACGCTTCGGCAAATTTGCGGGTATATAAACCGGAGAGTAAAGTAAGCAAGGTTTTCTTTCCGTTTAAATCTCGCTCTTCTTGCAATAACTCTGCGATGTTTTTGTTCGGTAGCAGGTCGATATAAATAAACTCGCCCGGTTTCCAGTAGCTTGATATTTGCAATATCGCCGGGCCGCTTAATCCCCAATGGGTAAATAATATGTTTTCCTCAAAACTGGCCCTATCGTTCCATAGCCGGCAAAAAATACTGCTGCCTGATAGCTGCTCGTACCAGGGCTGATCTTTCCCCGTAATGGTTAACGGTACCAATGCCGGGGCGGTATCAATAATATTTAAGCCGAAGTTACGCGCGGTACGCAGGCCAAAATCGGTAGCGCCC
Source organism: Mucilaginibacter sp. (assembly GCF_039935595.1). Lineage (GTDB taxonomy): Bacteria > Bacteroidota > Bacteroidia > Sphingobacteriales > Sphingobacteriaceae > Mucilaginibacter. Next base: position 4,661 of record NZ_JBDTJZ010000222.1, read on the forward strand.
ATTTTTTGTATGGGTAATCCCCCTGCGGCTATGACTACTTTTGGGGTAAGCAGTTTTATTTCTCTGCCGTTACTTTCATAGGTTACTATAAACCCTTCATCTACTTTATAAACCCCGGTTACATCGGTATCACATCTTATTTCCTGACCTAAGTCGTCACATAAATTGGTAAAAACCTCCACCACATCCTTAGCTTTATTGGTTGCCGGAAAAAGCTGTCCCAACGTTTTTTCTTTACCCTCAATGCCGTAGGTTTCAAAAAAGCTGATGGTATCATCTACCGTCCATTGCGCGAAAGCCGATTTTACAAAGTGCTCATTTTGCGATATAAATTGCTGATGCGATGCGTACAGGTTGGTATAATTGCACCTACCCCCGCCACTGATGAGGATTTTAGCACCCGGTTTATCATTCTTTTCCAGTATCAGCGTACGCTTGCCTAAAAAACCCGCTTGTACGGCGCACATTAATCCACAGGCACCGCCGCCAATAATTATAGCGTCAAACTCTGATTGTTTTATTAAATTTGCTGACATGAATGAGGTTGCGCAAATATCTGAATTTGGTAAGATACTTATCTTTTTAATTACAGGAATAATATTGCTATGCCTTATATTTTTTTTAAACAGGCTGCTTGCGCCTAATAATCCTACTGCCGAAAAGTTAACCTCGTACGAATGTGGTGAGGAGCCTACCGGTAATGCCTGGCTGCCTTTTAACTCCCGTTTTTATGTAATTGCCCTGGTGTTTTTACTGTTTGATGTGGAGATGGTGTTTATTTTTCCGTGGGCAACGGTATTTGGTAACCATGAAATTATAGCTGCCGATCCGCGCTGGGGATGGTTCGCGCTGATAGAAATGTTTGTATTTTTAGGTATACTGATAATGGGTCTGGTTTACGTTTGGCGCAAAGGCGACCTGGACTGGATAAAACCAAAACCCACCATCCCTACCACCAACTCCCGTGTACCGGCAGCCTTGTACGATAAAATAAACATACAGCAAAACGCTTTTAAAATAAAAGAATTTGCTTTGGAGAGTGTTACAACTGATATGGCAGCTCCGGTTGCTGCTGCAACACCAGATGCACCACCGGTGAGGAAGCCCATGTTTAAACCAACTTTTAAAAAACCAGCTAATGACGCCTGATATAACCAACGAGAGCGGTGGCGTAATAGTTACCAAATTGAATGACCTGCTTAACTGGTCGCGTTTATCATCATTATGGCCGCTGGGGTTTGGTATTGCCTGCTGCGCCATTGAAATGATGGGCTCATACGCGTCAACCTATGATATGGACAGGCTGGGTGTTTTTCCGCGACCATCTGCCCGCCAGGCCGATGTGATCATCATCGCAGGTACGGTTACCTTTAAAATGGCCGAACGTATTAAACGCCTGTATGAGCAAATGCCCGAACCTAAGTATGTGATCTCGATGGGTTCCTGCTCCAACTGCGGCGGCCCGTACTGGCAGCATGGCTACCATGTGGTAAAAGGTGTTGACCGGGTTATACCTGTTGATGTGTATGTGCAGGGCTGCCCCCCACGCCCCGAAGCCCTGATAGGCGCTATATTGGAACTTCAGAAAAAAATAGAAGGCGAACACTTAGTGGGTGCCTAACTGTTTTAAATCTCTTTATTTCAATAATTTAACCCTTGCTTTTATGGTACCTTTTATCTAATTTAGATATATAAACTATCTAACTATGGCCCTGGAGATCAGCCAAAAAAGGAACAGCAAATTAATTTACATCATAGGCCTAACCTTGCTTACCGGCACGCTTGACGCGGTGGCTGCTATATTAACTAACCTTAAGGTAAGTGCGGCAACTGTATTTCAATACATTGCCAGCGGTGTTTTTGGTAAAGCGGCGTTTGCAGGCGGCACAACCATGGAGTTGTATGGTATGGGTTTACATTACCTTATAGCCTTATTATTTACCACGGCTTTATTTTTATTACACCCTATGTTTTACTCGTGGTTTCGTTTTAAGTTTTTAACCGGCATTATATATGGTGTGGCTATTTTTTTCATCATGAACCGCCTGGTAGTACCTTTTTCACAAATACCGCCCAAACCATTTGATGGTGTTGCGGCGATCAAGGCAAGCGGTATATTGATTATTTGCTTTGGACTGCCGATATCCTACATAGCTACGGGGTATTATTTTTATAAAAGGAAATAGCGTCGTTGCCGCAAACTTAAATTTCGCTTAGGCTTTTTGAAAGATTTAGGGTAAACTTGCAGTACAGAAATGAAAGCATTTTACGGAGATCTGAAACTTGGCATTTTAGGCGGCGGACAATTGGGCCGCATGTTAATTCAGCAGGCCATTAATTACAATGTTACGGTAAAAGTACTTGACCCCGACCGCGAGGCCCCCTGCCGTAAATTATGTGACGAATTTGTAGTTGGCTCATTAAGCGATTACGATACCGTTTATAAATTCGGCAAAAAGGTCGACATGCTTACTATTGAGATAGAGAAAGTAAATGTTGACGCGCTGGAGCAACTGGAAAAAGAAGGTGTATTGGTGTACCCGCAACCACGAATCATCCGCCTGATACAGGATAAGGGCCTGCAAAAACAATTTTTTAAAGAGAATGATATACCAACCGCCAAGTTCCAGGTCATATCATCAGCCGAACAACTTAAAAATAGCCATATCCCCTTCCCCTACATTCAAAAATTAAGACGCGATGGTTATGATGGCCGCGGCGTATATAAAGTTAAGGACGAAAGCTATTTGGCAGGAGCCTTTACCGAACCGAGCCTGATTGAACGATGGATAGATTTTGAAAAAGAAATAGGCGTAATAGTAGCCCGTAATGAAAACGGCGACGTAAGTACCTTCCCGCTGGTTGAAATGGAATTTAACGCCGAAGCTAATTTGGTGGAGTTCCTGATATCGCCGTCAACCCTACCATTTGATGTACATGAGCAGGCTAAAACCATTGCCGAAAAAATAGCCGAGGACCTGAATATTGTGGGTTTGCTTGCAGTTGAAATGTTTTTAACCAAAGATGGTAAGATACTGGTAAACGAGTTAGCGCCACGTCCGCATAATAGCGGGCACCAAAGCATTGAAGGCAACGTTGTATCGCAGTTTGAGCAGCATTTAAGGGCGATTTTTAACCAGCCACTTGGTGATACCGCTTGTTTGAACAACGCCGTTATGATCAATATTTTAGGCGAAGCCGGACATGAGGGCCCCGCCGTTTACCAGGGCATTGAAAAAATATTAAAATGCGAAGGTGTATATGTACATTTATATGGCAAAGCTTTAACCAAGCCTTTCCGCAAAATGGGGCATGTTACCATTGTGGATGCAGATAGAGAAAAGGCGATAGAGAAGGCGCGTTACGTTCAGGAAACACTTAAGGTAATTAGTTAGATAACCACGCCGTCATCGAGGAACAGCTTGGCAATCTCAAACAATTAATGCACGAAATCAAAATTTACAAATCTAAGTGGAAAGCCCTAAGACTTATATTACTAGTCTTACCTTTTGTTTGTTTTGCTAGTTGGGATATAGTCAACAACAGTAAAATAGAACCTGAATTTCTAAATTGGTTTTGTATTTGTTTTTTTGGTCTTGGAATTCCTTTAGGTATATTTAATTTATTAGATAAAAGACCTGAATTGATATTAAGCGAAACGGGGATTTTCGACAGGTCGAGTTATGGTATTTTTGAGAAAAAAACTAACAAAGGCTTTATCAAATGGGAAGATATTACTGACGCTTATGTTTATGAGTGGCAAAATACGTACCGTGGTCTGAAAACTGGCAAACACAAATATATTTGTATAGTTCTTAATAATAAAATACAAGAAAATTTAAAGAAGACTAATCCTATCTCAACTAAATTAGCACATACTTTAGGGATGGGAGATTTTGTTATACCTTTAATGAACCTAAGGAAATTTGACGAGCAAAAATTCGTTGAGTTAATCAAAGCTATGGCAATATTAAGTGCGTCTGAAAGGCAAAAACTATTATCAACAACCTCACTATGAACTCTCCTAAAGTCGCAATTATAATGGGCAGCAAATCGGATCTTCCGGTTATGCAAGACGCCGCTGATGTTTTAAAAGAATTAGGCGTTGCTTATGAAATCACTGTTGTATCTGCCCACCGCACCCCGGATAGGATGTTCAGCTACGCACGTGCGGCGGCTGATCGTGGTTTAAAGGTAATTATTGCCGGTGCAGGCGGGGCGGCGCATTTGCCGGGCATGGTAGCATCATTAACACATTTGCCGGTTATTGGTGTTCCTGTAAAGTCAAGCAATTCTATTGATGGCTGGGATTCTATCCTATCCATACTCCAAATGCCAAACGGCATCCCGGTGGCTACTGTGGCTTTAAACGCCGCTAAAAACGCGGGTATATTGGCCGCGCAAATCATATCTACCGCTGATGAATATTTGGTTCAAAACCTCATCAAATACAAAGAGACACTGAAACAAAAGGTCGAAGAATCTGCCGGCGAAATGGAATCCGGAAACTAATCGCTATTAATTTAACTCGGGGTTTTCAGGAAAATTGGCAATATGCGCATAACGCTGGCCCATGTTAATAATAGCCTCGCGCCAAATAGTTTGCTCGTTACTTGAGAATATATTTTCGGCAGTAAATTTATCCGACACTATCCAGGCGTTTTCGCGCAACTCCTCTTCCAACTGGCCTATCTCCCACCCGGAATAACCTGTAAAAAATTTGATCTCGCTGTTATCCAATTGGTAGGTTGATATCAATTGCTTAACCGTTTCAAAATTTCCTCCCCAAAAAATACCATCACATATTTCAATACCGTCATCAATTTTATCAGGGCATTTATGAATAAAATGCAGGGTATTTTCGCCAACGGGACCGCCGGTATACACCGGTATTTCCGAATAGGCAGTATCAGGCAATACATCGCCTAATAAATACTCGCCGGGGTGGTTTAATATAAACCCTACAGCGCCGGTATCGGCGTATTCGGTTAACAGCACTACCGACCGTTTAAAATTAGGGTCGAGCATAAAAGGTTCAGAAATTAAAATACGCCCTGCGGCGGCAGTAATAGTACTAAGCATTATAAATTATTAGATATATATTATAAACAACAAGCATAGCAAAAATAAGTTCAAATATAAAATTATCCTACACGGCGCAATAATTTGTAAGTTTGCAATAACATGAATCAGGAAGATTTACAAAACTTAAGGCGCGATTATAGCTTGGCGCAGTTATCAGAAACAACCGTTAACAATAACCCTATAAAACAATTTGAACTTTGGTTTCACGAGGCAGTTGAAGCAGAATTGTATGAACCCAATGCCATGACCCTGGCAACCGCTACACGCGACGGTGTACCATCGGCTCGTATTGTATTGTTAAAAGGGTATGACAACTATGGCTTCACGTTTTACACCAACTATTTGAGCCGTAAGGGTAAAGAAATAACCAAAAACCCGTTGGGTGCCATTACTTTTTTTTGGGGTGAGCTGGAAAGACAGGTACGCATTGAAGGCACTATTGAAAAGTTGAGCAAAGAGGTATCTGACCGATATTTTCAAACCCGGCCCAAAAACAGCCAGTTGGGTGCTTTGGTATCGCCGCAAAGCCAGGAAATTGCGGGCCGCGAGATACTGGAAAATAAAATGAACGAACTGGAAGCAGAATATGCCGACAAGACCATTCCAAAGCCCTCCTATTGGGGTGGGTACATATTAAAACCCCGCATGATAGAGTTTTGGCAGGGCCAAAGCAGCCGCCTGCATGACCGCATTGTTTATAAAAAGATTGACAACACTACCTGGAAAAAAGTACGCCTTGCACCATGAGTTTTGAGGAGATCAAGTTATTGCTTATTGAAAAATTTGGCGAAGAAGTTATTGTTGGCGAAGAAACCGGCGGGCTACAGCCTGCCCTGCAAATTGAGCCCGACCGTATAGCTGACGTATGCCTTGAATTACGCAATAACCCCAAAACTTATTTCGATTTACTATCATGCCTTACCGGAGTTGATTACGGCGTTGAGGCCGGGCGCTTTGGGGTGGTTTACCATTTAGCGTCTATCCCCTATCACCTGCAATTAACATTAAAAGTGAGTAAGCAGCATGACCGCGAAAGCGAGGCGTTGCCTGAATTTCCGAGTGTATCATCAGTATACCGTACTGCCGACTGGCATGAACGCGAAGCTTATGACCTGGTAGGTATATTTTTTGACGGCCACCCCGACCTGAGGCGTATTTTGTTGCCCGATGATTGGGAAGGATATCCATTA
>NZ_JBDTJZ010000223.1:0-19856 GCF_039935595.1 Mucilaginibacter sp.
CGAAGGTTTTGTTGCTGGATGATTTTACGGCACGGGTTGATGGTAATACCGAAAGGAAGATATTAACCAATATCCAAAAAAACTATCCAGAACTGACGTTGATATCAGTCACCCAAAAGATTGCATCAATTGAACATTACGACCAGATAATATTATTAATGCAGGGTGAGATTATAGCAAGTGGTAAGCATGAAGATTTGATGCACAGCAGTCCCGAATATGTTCAAATATTTAATTCACAACAAAGCACCAGCAACTATGAATTATAATTTGAACAATACTACCGCCGAGGGACAAAAAACATCCACCTTAGCGGGGCTTAAAAAACTATTACAGCTTATAGCGCACGAGCGGCCTAAATTATTGCTTGCATTGGGCGCTATATTAACTAATTCAACACTTAACCTGCTTGGCCCTTTTATTATAGGTCATACTATTGATAAGTATGTGGTTACCAAACAATATCATGGTGTGCTGGTATATGCAGGTATTTTGCTGGGTATGTACATAATTGCTTTGTTTACCAGTTATAATCAAACCCAATTAATGGGCGGGGTAGGGCAACGTATGTTATTTACTTTACGCAATGCCATTTTTAACAAATTGCAGCAACTGCCCGTAGCATTTTTTAATCAAAATAAAGCCGGCGATCTGATATCAAGGGTTAACAATGATACTGATAAAATAAACCAGTTCTTTTCGCAATCATTAATGCAGTTTATAGGTAGTATAGCTACCATGACGGGTGCGGGCATATTTTTATTGGTTATTCATCCCGTGCTCGGCGCTGCCGCCCTTGTACCCGGATTGTTGATATTGATATTTACTACCATCGTATCTCCGTGGGTGAAAAAAACCAATGCCCGAAACTTAAAAAGTGTTGGTGGCATGAGCGGCGAGATACAGGAAAGCCTTAATAATTTTAAGGTTATAATAGCTTTTAACCGTCGCGATTATTTCAGAAAGCGGTTTGATGGAGCTAATCAGAAAAACTATAAAACTGCTATTGGAGCCGGGTTAGCTAATAATGTTTTTATGCCGGTTTATACTTTGTTTTCGAGCATAGCACAGTTAATTGTTTTGGCTTATGGTATTTATTTGATCAGTACAGGCGAGTTTACCATAGGTTTGCTGGTGAGCTATTTATCATACGCAACCAATTTTTATAACCCATTGCGGCAATTGGCATCGTTATGGGCCAATTTCCAGGTGGCTATGGCGGGTTGGGACAGGATATCGCATATATTAGCTATGGAAGGCAATATGCCTGTTATTGCGGCTAAAAATGAAGAAGGATCGGCTGATGATCTGTTAGAATTTAAAAATGTACATTTTGGGTATGATGAAAAAGAAATATTGCATAATGTAAGCTTTAAAATGGAGCGCGGTAAAACGTATGCGCTGGTAGGGCCTACAGGCGGCGGTAAAACCACCACCGCATCATTAATTGCACGTTTATATGACCCAAATAAAGGTGAGGTATTATTAAACGGACGGGATATAAGAAGCTATAATTCAGAAGAGCGCAGCAAAAAAATAGGCTTTATTTTACAAGAACCATTTTTATTTACCGGTACAATAAAGGATAATATTTTATATGGCAATGAACAGTATATTAATTATACAAACCAACAACTGGAACAGGTTATACATGATGCTAATTTGAGTGATCTAATGGCCATGTTTGATAATGGATTGGAGACCGAGGTTACATCAGGAGGGGATAGCATTAGCCTGGGACAAAAGCAGTTAATAGCTTTTATGCGTGCAGTTTTGCGCAACCCCGAATTGTTAATATTAGATGAAGCCACCGCGAACATTGATACAATTACCGAAAAGCTTTTGGGTGATATATTAAATAATTTGCCCAAAACCACCACCCGTGTTATTATAGCCCACCGGTTAAATACTATTGAGAATGCGGATGAAATATATTTTGTTAATTCGGGTGAGGTTAACCGGGCAGGTTCATTAACAGACGCTATGGATATGCTTATGAAGGGTAAACGGGTTAGCTAATAAATTAGTCAGCAACAGTTTCGGTCAGTAAATTTTTAGGCAGGGTAACTAAAAACGTTGTTCCAACGCCGGGAGTTGATTGTATATCAATAGTGCCCTTATGTTTTTCAATAATACCAAACACAATTGACAGGCCCAGGCCGGTGCCTTGGCCAATCTCTTTAGTTGTAAAAAACGGTTCAAATACACGTTGCTTTGTTTCAATGGCCATGCCAATACCAGTGTCAGTAATTTCTATGGAAATATGATCAGGCAAGTTTTTGCTTATTATAATAATGCTTTCATTAGCATGGTGCTTTTTAGCCTTTATAGCCTGTATGCTGTTATCCACCAAATTAACCAACATCTGGTCAATTTTACCCTGATAACAATTTAATGGTTCCAGTTTATCTAATACAGGCTTTATCTCAATATAGTGCGGTATTGAACTTCTTAAAAGTATTAAAGTATTTAATATAGCCGAGTTAATATTAGCCGGCTTTAAAACCAATTTATCCATCCTGCTAAACGTGCGCAGGCTTTTTACAATTTCGGTTGTGCGGTTGGCACCATCTTCAATGCCATTAAGCAATGCTTTTATTTCTTCTTTAATAAATTCGGGATCAATTTTTTTCTTGTAATCCAGTACTGCGTTTAATAGCTCGGTATTATCCGGTTCATTGATCGCATCGTCGTATTTACCTATTAGTTCAAATAGTTCATCAAAATCCAGCCGCAAAGGCGAAACATTGGCATTTACAAAATTTATCGGGTTGTTAATTTCATGAGCTACGCCGGCGGTAAGCTGACCTAATGAGGCCATTTTTTCAGTCTCAACCAACTGGTTTTGGGCCGATTGTAAATTTTCAATAGTTACAGAAAGATTTTGGTTGGTTTCAATTAACTCCTGTGTGCGTTCCTTTACTTTATTTTCCAATATAATATTCTGCCCGGTTATTAACCGCTCATTTTCTTTGGCAATTTTGAGGGCGGCAAGCTGAGCTTCTTCATTTTGCTGGCGATAAAAATTTATTTTATCGGCCAGTGCTGTAGAAAATAGTACCAGTTCAACAATGGCGGTATGTATTAAAATATTAGCCGTTACATAGTTGTATGGTAAAATACCTTTATTGCGGCCAAATGATACCAATATGGCTATCAATGAAAGTCCCCAGCCTATTAAAAAAAATTTGGCAGGTTTAAAGCCTTTAATATAAAGCGAGCAGCCGATATACAACAAGACTAATGATACAATAAAAAGATTAATTGAAGATAATGTGTAGGCTATTGAAGGCCGATTTATTAACACGGCAATTAACGGTAGCGTATACAATGCATATAAGCATAGGTAGCTTTTATAATAGGGTTGGAAGTTTTGCCTTAGCTGTAAAAATTCATCAGCAAACAATAGTATTGAAAAGCCAAAAAATACCCTTACTAACGGGAAAACATATTCGTTAAGTACAACTTTATCGGTAGAAAATAAACCGCTGCCGTAACCTAATAGCAAAATTTGCGACAGCCCGAGAAATACAATATATACTACATAATACAGATAACTTTTATCTCCAACGGAGGCAAAGAGCATTAAATTATATAGCGCCATTATTAAAAATATACCAATTATGGCACCATCAATAAGTTTATTTATTTCGCCATTTTCAATAAATTCATCATAGCTATGTATTTCAATAGGGATTACTGACGAATTTTTGCTTTTTACCCGGATAAATAAAGTTTCATTGGCAAAAGGGGTTATCGGCCAATTAATTGCAGTTGCAGTTTGTGTAAGAATACTTTTATTTTTTTTGAACTGCTGTGACGACAAATGTATTAATTGATTATTAACGGGACTTTGATAATACACATCAAAATCGTCAATTATACTTTGGCCTATGGTTATTGGTACAATCGGCGACAATGTGTTGTTATATAAATTAAATTTGATCCAGGTTACTGATTTTGAGTATTTTAGTTTAGGCAGAGTAGAGGTAACCGTATGGAATTTTTTGCTTTGAAAAATAGTATTAACTGTAAAACTGTTATTTGGCTCATCCAACTCTACGAAATATTGACTGGTTAGATACTTGGAATCAGACTGGTTAATTACAAGTGTATCGATTTTTGCGGCAAACGTTATGGTGGTTTGTAAAATAAGATATAAGATTATATATATTTTTTTCATTTTTACACACTGGGTTTATCGGTAATATTTGAATATAAAAGTGCGTAAAAATCATTTGATTTTTAATTCAATATATTACGCTTTTTAAAAGTAACAAATTATGGCAATAGGTGTATTGTATGTTGATGATGAAATAAACAATTTAAATAGTTTTAAAGCAGCCTTTAGGCGTTATTTTGAAATATATACAGCAAGTTCGGCAAAAGAGGGGAGAAAGATATTAGATAGCTATGAAATTGGCGTAATAATAACTGACCAGCGTATGCCGGGAATGACGGGCATTGAGTTTTTAGAATCAATACTGTCAATATATCCCGACACCATAAGGATATTACTAACCGGATTTTCGGATATCAACGCCGTAATGGATGCTATAAACCGCGGGCAGGTTTATAAGTACCTGGTTAAGCCATGGCAAAATGATGAGTTGAAAATGTATATTGAAAACGCCCTCGAAATATATAACCTGCGTAAAGAGAATAAAGAACTTGCCCGTAAATTGCAATTGGCTAATTTGGAATTGGAGCGGCTTTACCAGCAAAAAAAATAATCTTTTAATCCTGTTCTAATATAAAGCTATGTATATTCGTAACAGCTAATTTACATGGTAGCTACCCTAAATTAATACTATTAATAAATTGAGATCAATATTTGGTGTTGTTGCAGCGCTATTGCTGTGCTTGTGTTTTTTTAACGGCTATTCGCAAGGAACAAGCAATAAGGGAACAGAGTTTTGGACTACCTATATGGATCACATAGCCGGAGCTGGTACGGGTAGTGGTAGCAGTAGTATGGTATTGTATATCACCTCTGATATATCTACAACTGGTAGTGTTGATGTTGCCGATGGCACTTCTTCTCAACCCTTTACTGTTACTGCTAACCAGGTTAAAATTGTAACTATTCCATCAAGCACCTATTTGGGCAATAGTAGCACAATAGTTAAGAAGGGTATTCATATAACTTCTAAAGATCCCATAGCGGTTTACGCCCATATTTATGCTTCAAGTGTATCCGGTGCTACGTTGTTGTTTCCGGTTAATGCTATGGGTAAAACCTATGTGTCGCTTAACTATACTCAAATTTCAAATGAATCACCCTCTTATTCTGAATTTGCAGTTATTGGTACGGAGGATAACACAACGGTATCCATTACCCCCTCTGTAAACTTAATAGATGGGCATAATGCAGGGGTGGCTTTTACTATCCCTCTAAATAAGGGTGAGGTTTATCAGGGATTGGCTAACAATCAGGATTTAACTGGCACCAAAATACAATCTATAAGTACATCTATCGGTATTTGTAAAAAGATCGCCGTTTTTTCAGGAAGCAATAAGATAAGTATCACCTGTAGTGAAGATCCTACCAAACCAGCTACATCTGATAACTTGTTTCAGCAGGTATATCCAACATCTGCATGGGGTAAAAACTATATTACCGCGCCGTTGCAGTCGAGAGGTTTTGATATTTATCGGGTTGTTTTAAGCGACCCTAATACGAATGTAACTATTAATGGAACAGCTATAGCTGCCTCGCAATTTACATCAGGATATTATGAGTTTAAATCAACTGTAACTAATGTTATTTCTGCCGATAAGGCGATACAAGTTGTTCAATATTCGCCATCGCAGCGTCAGGGACTAAACAGTTCAGGTGGCTGCTCCACTTTGCCAAATGATGTTGGCGACCCTGAAATGATTTATTTAAGCCCTATTGAGCAGGGGCTTGACCATGTTACCCTGTATTCTTCAGGGTATTTTGCCATAAAGCAAAGTTATATAAATGTTGTAATACCAACCAGTGCGGTAGCGTCATTTACAGTGGATGGCTCTTCTTCCGACGTAAATAAAATTCCATACGCCTCATATTTTTCCTCGATACCCAATTCTAATTACTCTTACGCGCAAATACCCGTTACTTCCGGGCCACCACCAGGAGTGACTATAGCAACAGCGGGTACGCATAACATTAAAGCGTCACAACCTTTTAATGCAATCGCTTACGGTTTTGGTCCGCAGGAATCATACGGCTATGCCGCTGGTACCAACTTGCAGGATCTTACAGAATACGTACGGTTTCAAAATCCGCAAAACAATAATTTTCAAACCTCAGGCTGCGCCGGCATTAATTATAAATTGCAGGTAACCATACCTTACCCAACAACAAATATTGCATGGAAAGTGGATGGCATATTAGCTTATACTGATATTGCGCCTATACCCATATCGCAAAAAGTACAGGGTACACAAACTTTGTATACTTATGAATATCCCAACATGGTAAATTACCCTACAGGGAGCCATATCATTATAGCCACGGTATTTAATCCAGTTGCTGATGATTGTGGAAACAATGTTGATATAAACTATAACTTTGATATAACAGCACCGCCCACAGGTGACTTTACAGTCTCTGCAAATACCTGTTTAGGCGATACCACTAAATTTACTGATGCTACTGTATTTGCAGCCGGTAACTATGCTAAATCATGGCAATGGGATTTTGGCGACGGGCAAACTTCAACCCTGCAAAACCCTAACCACGTTTATACTACATCCGGCAATTACACTATAGGTTTAACAATTACCGATAATAATGGCTGTAGTTCTATTGTTACCAAAACCACGCATATAGCTACATCACCAATAGCTCACTTTACATTATCAACACCTGATTGTGCCGGGCAAAATGTTACTTTTACCAATAACTCAACAGCAACAGACGGTACCATAGTAAGTTGGGCATGGGATTATGGCGATGGTACAAATGCAACCCTTACCAACGGCCAGCCGTTTACACATGTTTATGCCAATGCCGGTAATTATAATGCTACATTAATAGTTACCACTGATAAGGGATGTTCAAGCACTGTATTTACACAAGCTATAACAGTTAACCCGGTACCCTTAGTTGATTTTACCTTACCTGATGTGTGCCTGGATGATGCCTTCGCCCTGTTTACAAATAAAACTACGATAGCAGATAATTCTACACTTACATATTCATGGGATTTTGGCGATGCTGCCAGGGCAACAGCGGCTAATCCAAATACATCAACATCAGTAAATCCGCAACATAAATACTTAGCTGCCGGTAATTATACGGTTACCTTAACGGTTACCTCAGCTTCGGGGTGTGTTACTACAAAAAGCCAACCCTTTACCGTAAACGGTTCAATACCTAAGGCCGAATTTTCTTACCCTGCCAATATATGCAGCAGTGATGATGTGGTTTTTACTAACCAGTCAACGGTTACTTTTGGCAACTTTACCAAAATTGTTTGGTATTATGATTTCAATGGAAATCCGGGTATTTCAGAAACATTTACCTCAGCCAACATGCCCGCCGATGGGAAATTTATGCATAATTACGGCCTGTTTAGCACCCCTTTACAAAAAAATTATCAGGTAAAAATGGTGGTTTACTCCGGTGAAACCTGTGTAAACGAGGTTAGTCATACTATAACGGTTAATGCAAACCCGGTTATTACCTTAAACCCTGCAAGTTCAATAGCCCTTTGCCAGTCGGACTCGCCATTGCAAATAGCTGAGAATACGAATGGTTTTGTAGGTACGGGCGTGTTTACAGGTACAGGGGTATCGACAACAGGTTTGTTTGATCCTGCAAAATCAGGACCGGGTACCTTTACTATTAATTATTTATTTACTTCGTCAAGCACCGGCTGCACCTATGCCACCAGCTTGCAAATTACGGTTAACCCAACGCCGGTAATTACCCTTGCGGCAGATGCTCAACTGTTACAAGGCGGGCAAATAACCTTAAATGCTACGGCCACTGTATCGTCGGGTACGCTTACCTATAAATGGTCGCCCTCAACCGGGCTTAGCCGCGATGACATATTAAACCCAATTGCCAGCCCAACCGACGATATTACTTATACACTCCTTGTTACATCAGATAAATTTTGCAGTGCCGCGGCAAAAATAGCCATTACGGTATTAAAAGACCCGGTAGTGAATAACACATTTACACCTAATGGCGATGGCATTAATGATACCTGGACCATTAAATACCTTGACCAATACCCCAAAGCCACAGTTGAAATATTTAACAGGTTGGGGGCAAAAGTTTATTTTTCAAACGGCTATCCAACCCCGTGGGATGGAAAATATAAAGGAAGTGATTTACCCGCCGGAGTATATTATTATATTATTAATCCTAACAGCGGCCGAAAGGCAATATCGGGTTATATATCTATTATACGATAAATGTAGTTGTAGTGTAGCCGAATAAAATTATATTCGTAAAATTTTTTATTTTAGGACCTGATACATTAAACCTTATTAATTACACGGGGCCTGCTGTTTTTGTAATGAAGAGACTTTTATTTTATATACTAATTTTATTCTTTGTACATATTGCAGCTGCGCAGCAACGCCCGCAGTATACGCAATATGTTTTTAATAATTTTCTTTTAAACCCTGCGGTAACAGGTATTGAAAACTATACCGATGTTAAGGCCGGCTACCGCAGCCAATGGACGGGTTTAAACGGTGCACCGGTAACAAGTTACCTAACCATTAACGCGCCATTGGGCAGGGAGTTTATTGAGGGCAGCGCCAACTCCTTTTCGGCTGGGGGCGGAGAAAACCCCAACAGTAGGTTGTACACACAAGATTATATGGCTGCTGCCCCTCACCATGGTATAGGTGCAATGGTAGTTACTGATAAAGCCGGACCAATTACAACAACTAATTTTGATGCAACCTATGCCTATCATTTAGGACTTACTGACAGGTTAAATTTATCAGTTGGCGTTGCAGCCGGTTTTATGCGTACAAACTTAAATACTTCCGAAATAACCCTCGAAACGGCACTTGATCCGGCTATAGCCAACGGTAATAATGGCCAGTTTCATCCCGATTTGGGTTTAGGTATGTGGTTGTATTCATCAAATTATTATTTCGGTATATCCGCCCAGCAAATATTACCTCAAAGTCTGTATTTAAAATCAACATCAATTGATGTGATTAAAACAGTACCGCATTATTTTTTTACTGCAGGTGTAAAGCTGTTTGTTTCTGACGATATAACCCTGATGCCTTCTGTTTTGGTAAAACAAATAAAGCCCGTTCCGTTAACTTATGATGTTAATATGAAATTGGCATTCAGAGATAATTTTTGGATAGGAGGGTCATACCGGCATGGTGATTCATTTGGTGCCATGACAGGGTTTTATTTAAACTCGTTCCTCAAC
Organism: Mucilaginibacter sp.; assembly: GCF_039935595.1. Lineage (GTDB taxonomy): Bacteria > Bacteroidota > Bacteroidia > Sphingobacteriales > Sphingobacteriaceae > Mucilaginibacter. The sequence continues at coordinate 9,402 of NZ_JBDTJZ010000223.1, forward strand.
GTGGGGTATTCTTATGATATAACCACATCTGCTTTAAACACCGTTAGCAGCGGCACGCACGAACTGGTGATAGGTATTTTATTAAACAACAGATATAAAGTTACCTGCCCAAGGTATGGGTTTTAGCCCCCGGGTGGGTTAAACTTCCTTACGCAATCTTGCTACCGGGATGTTCATTTGTTCGCGGTATTTGGCTACCGTTCTGCGGGCAATATTGTACCCTGCGTCTTTTAATATTTCGGTAAGTTTTTCGTCGGCCAGGGGGTGGCGCTTATCTTCCTTGCCTATGTTTTCTTCCAGTATTTTTTTAACTTCTTTATTTGATACCTCTTCGCCGCTCTCGGTTTGTATAGCTTCGGAGAAGAATGATTTAAGCAGGAATGTACCAAACTCAGTTTGAACATATTTTGAATTGGCAACCCTTGATACGGTTGATATATCCATGCCTATTTTATCGGCAATGTCTTTTAATATCATGGGCTTAAGGTTCCGGTCATCGCCTGTTAAAAAAAACTCATATTGGTACTGCATAATTGCATTCATGGTTTTTAACAGGGTTTGCTGGCGCTGCTTAATGGCATCAATAAACCATTTGGCCGAATCAAGTTTCTGCTTTACAAATTGTACGGCCTCTTTTAATTTTTTATCTTTTTGCGATGCCTTATCATAATGCTGAAACATTTCCTGATACGAGCGGCTTACGCGCAGCTCAGGGGCATTTTTGGCATTAAGGGTGAGTATTAACACGCCATCGCTGTTTTTAATATGAAAATCAGGAATAACCTGCATTTGTTTGGTATTCACCTCGCTGGTATCGCCGGGCTTTGGGTTAAGCTTTAATATTTCATTTACCACACCGCGCAACTCTTGCGAGTTCATGTTCAATGATTTTTCAAGCTTATCATAATGCTTACGGGTAAACTCATCCAAATAATGCTCAACAACTAATATAGCTTTGGTTATAATAGGGTCGGTTGTGTCTTTTTTTCGTAGTTGTATCAATAAACACTCTTGCAGGCTGCGTGCCCCAACACCGGCAGGATCAAAGCTTTGTATAACTTTCAACATATCCTCAACCTCTTCATCCTCGGCCATTACATTTTGCGAAAATGCAAGGTCATCAGTAAGTGAGGTGATTGGCCGGCGCAAATAACCATCATCATCCAAACTGCCAATAATTTGTCTGGCTATCCTAAAATCTTTGTCTGATAGTGGCAGCATATCCAGTTGTGCCTGCAAACTCTCAAAAAACGAACTCTGAACCGCGATAGGTATTTCCTTACGCTCTTCATCATCGTCCCCGTTTTGGTCATAACGCGAGCCGTAATCGTTTACGTCATCATCCTGCAGGTAGTCATCTATATTAAACTCTTCCGCTTCGCCCTTTTCTTCATCGCTATTATATACCTCTTCGTCCGGGTCACGGTCAGGATACTGCTCCTCGGGTTCATTAAGGTTAGTTAAACTCAGATCTTCCAGGGCAGGGTTTTCTTCAAGTTCTTCTTTGATACGGGTATCCAATGATACTGTTGGCACCTGCAGCAATTTTATAAATTGTATTTGCTGTGGCGAAAGTTTTTGAAGTAGCTTTTGCTGAAGATTTTGTTTTAACATAGTAAGATGGAGCAAAAATACATCAATTAACCTTAAAACAGAAAATAAGTTGCAGGCGTGTTTTTTATGATTGTAAAATAAAAAAAAGTAAATTTTTTGTTTGTACCGATGTGCGTTTTATTAATAACTTTATAACAAAACAAAATTTATAGGCTATGGCTATTGTTAAAGAATTTAAAGAGTTTGCTATGCGCGGCAATGTGGTTGACCTTGCGGTTGCCGTAGTAATAGGCGGCGCATTTGGTAAAATAGTAAGCTCAATGGTTGATGATATTATTACACCGGCAATCCTTAAACCCGCGCTTAACGCAGCCCATTTAACCAATTTAGCTGAGTTGGTAATACCCGGCACGGCTATTAAATATGGTAATTTTTTGTCGCAGATCATTTCATTTATTATTGTGGCAATAGCTTTATTTGCTATTATTCAAGCAATTAATATTACAAAAAAGAAAGAAGAGGCCGCGCCGGCACCACCGGCTGAGCCAACCAAAGAAGAGCTATTGTTGACTGAAATACGCGATATATTAGCAAAACAAAGAGGTTGATTAGTGAATAGTTGATTGTGTGAGTGGTTGATTTGGAACTACTCATCAAATAAACCTAATCAACTACTCACAATTTTTTGAATTTCTTAAAAAATACACTACATTTGCGCTCTTGTTTTTTTAAACAAAGTATATAACAAACAGTCATGAAAAGAACGTTCCAGCCTTCTCAAAGAAAAAGAAGAAATAAACACGGTTTCCGTGAGCGCATGTCAACTGCCAACGGTAGAAGAATATTAGCAGCCAGAAGAGCCAAAGGCAGAAAAAGATTATCAGTATCTGACGAGCGTCGTCATAAAGCATAAACTGGTTACTGCTGCTCCCTGTACAGGGCGGTTGAACCGGATAATTACCTCCTGGTACCTTTTTAAGGTTACGGTTCATAATTAGCAAAATGTACACTTTTAAAAAAGAAGAACGGTTATGTAATAAAAAGCTTATTGATGGGCTTTATCATAACGGTTCTTCTTTTTTGTGTTATCCTTTTAAAGTTTCCTGGCTTTTTACTGACGAGTCGCAACCGGCTTGTGTGCAGGTTTTATTTGCTGTTTCAAAAAAGCGTTTTAAAAAAGCGGTAGACCGTAACTTATTAAAACGGCGTATGCGCGAAGCGTACAGGTTAAATAAACAACAGCAACTTTATGACTGCCTTACCACAGCCGGAAAAAAAATTGTGCTTTCTGTAAGTTATATCGGCAATGAGATCAACACGTACGATGTAATAGAAAAGAAAATGCAAAAGTTGTTAACCCAGCTTAACAATAAGGTTAACCTATGAAAGCTATTGTGAATATTTTTAAAGCCATAATTGGTGCTTTTTTTATAGTGCTAATAAAGTTATACCAATATTTAATATCGCCGCTTACCGGGGCTTCGTGCAGGTATACGCCTACTTGTTCGCAATATGGTATTGAAGCTATAAAAAAATATGGTGCTTTTAAAGGCGGGTGGCTAACCATAAAACGTATTGCCAGTTGTAACCCCTGGGGTGGGCATGGGCATAACCCTGTACCCTGAAACTTATGAGCTATATATTACAAATTGAAACTGCTACTACTGTATGCTCTGTTGCTTTGGCAAAAAATGGCACATTACTGGCCGTTAAACAACTTGATCAGCGTAATATACATGCCGAAATTATAACGATATATATTGCCGAACTTATTACAGCAGCAGGTATTACTTATAATGACCTTGCCGCAATATCGGTAAGCTGCGGTCCCGGCTCATACACAGGTTTGCGTATAGGGGTATCAACTGCAAAAGGGCTGTGTTATGCCCTGGATAAGCCGCTGATTGCCATTGAAACCTTAGATGCAATGGCTGACGGTGTTATTGAAAACCAGCTTGTAGATAGCAATACCTTGCTTTGCCCCATGATAGATGCCCGGCGCATGGAAGTATACACCGCGTTATTTGATGGTGCTGGTAATAAAATTAAGGCTACATCTGCTGATATTATTGATGAAAACAGTTTTAACGAACAATTAAAGACCAACAAAATTTTATTTTTTGGTGATGGTGCCGACAAATGTAAAGCTGTTTTTAGCAATAATGCTAACGCGGTTTTTTTAGAAGGGTATATTAATTCTGCAGCGCATCTTACCAAAAAGTCGGACGAGAAATTTAATAAAAAGGATTTTGAAGATGTGGCTTATTTTGAGCCGTATTATTTAAAAGATTTTTTTGTAGCTAAAAAGCAGGCCTAATAGTTTTTATCTTTTTTAAATATCTTTTCATATAGCCTCCCTAAAAAGCCTTTTTCGCCGTTAGGTACATAGCTGGCATCCATCGGCGATTCTATTAAATTGCCAAATTTTAAAGAGAAACCTATAAAAAAACTTGTCCCCGAGTACCGCCCCGGAACTGCCGGTGTTACATAATTGCTGCCTTGAATAGCATCCTTAGCAAAACGAACACTTTGGTATAAAGCATCGCTGCCTATAAAAAATTCGCTGTTGGGCGTTTTTATCATAAACTGCCCACCTACGCCAAACATTTTCAAATCATTATAATATGAACTAAGGGTAACTACATATTTTTCATACTGCACGGGTGCAACCAGTGCTCCGGTTAGCCCCTGATAAAATAATTCTTTAGAAATAATAACGGTAGGAGAAAATTTGACTGATCGTTCATAGTCGAGCCAATAATCTTTATTAACACTCACTTCGGCCAACCCGTTTATAGGGAAATAAAATCCCCGGTTAACCTCATTTCCACCCGTAATGGTACTTAGTTTATCACTAACTGTATTTTCACTGGCAAAAGTTGGAGACATTGATATCTGTGCCGTATCTCTGCTAAAATAAGATACTTTAGAAATTTTATTAGACCAATGTATAAACCCAAGGTCTTTTATATTAAACTGAAAGTTATAGGCATCCTCGTTTTTGTAAGTTGCACCCAAACTAATAGATGCCCCGGGATTAGTAAAGGCTAAACCCATTCCCTGCACAATAGTGCTTGTATTGCCTAAGCCGCCAGTATATTTTATGCCTGATAATGAGAATGTTGCCATGTTATTTGGCTTGTCAAGGCTTAGTTGAGAGTTAAATATTGAATATTTTTGAAAGTCTACGCCTGATAATAAACTGAATTTTACACCCAAAGCTAATCGTGGGGTAACCTGTTCGCGAAAAGTTACGCCAATTTGATGATATACCTGCGAGTAGTAGCGGTCATTAAATGCATCGTCATAAATATTATTAGCAAACTTATCACTGCCGCCAAATAAGGCCAATGTTTCGTTACTGATTATGCTTTTTGCCTCAAAATTAGTCTTTATAAAAAAACCCAGTTCGCGGTTGCCGGTTGGGTTAGTATAAACTTTCAGCATTAAAATATAGTCGCTGCCGTTTGCGTTAAGATAGTTATAACGGTCATTGCCGGTTGTTAAACCGGTTGTGTTATAAATGCCGGTAAATATTCTGCTTTTTAGTGCCGATTGCCCTTCGCCACTCAAAAAAACGTTGCCGCTAAAATTCGGCACAAAAAAATTGGAGGCAAACTGCCTGCTCGAATCAGGAATAAAAGACCTTTGTGAAGGGTTCTCAAAAGAATCATACAGTGTGCCTGTATTGTATTGAGAAAATCGCTGGCTAAAAGCCTTAATTGTTATAAAAAGCAAGCAGCTAACAAGTAAAACTTTCTTCATTTATAGTAATAACCCAAATGTGTGTAAATGCCTAAAGATAAAATTTCAAATTAATTTAATGAAAATATATTCATGTTATGTCGGATAAAAATGAAATGTTACTTTACAGCAGTGCTATCGGCTTCATCAAGTTTCATACAAACGTTGGTGTAAAATTTTTTATTTGATGCGGTGAGTTGAAACGATACTGCGTAAAAATTTTTCCATCCGGGCGTATTGGTCTCATAAGCATTGTAAAAGTTTTCACTTAAATCTCTTTTAAATAGTGATTGCATGGCTTTTACGTTCATATACCATGATATGTTACTTCTTTCGGTACGCAGGTTGTCAAAATCTTTATACTGTTGCAGCTTGCTTTGGAATTTACGATTGATGTATGAATCGTAATAGCTATTCAATTCTGTAGCGCTATTAGCTAATATTAAATAATTATCTACAATCATAAACCAGGGATGGTTTAAAAAGCTAAATGGATCGCCTAATAAAAAATAAGGAAGTTTGCTATAGTTTAGCTGTCCTATGTTTTCATTGCTCATGCTGGCAATGTTGTACATTATGTTTTTAAGCTTTGATCCGTTTTTTAATAATATTATGGCAAATTTTTCTTCGTAGCGTGTAGTAACCACGGCAAACTCGTTGCCCAAAACCTGGTTAAACTCATTGATGAAATTGATGCCGGTTTCGGTTTTTACCTTGTTGAACAATGAATCTTTTTCATGCTGAAGCCCTGTTTTTACCTGATAGTCCGAAAGGTCTGATTTAAATTGCTGCGGATCAGCAACAGCAAAATTTATGCTATACGCAGTTGTGGAGGGGAAGATGTCTTTTAGTTGATTGGTAACCGGTTGCTGGTTTAAAAAAAGGTTTAAATAACCTGTTGGCTGGTTAGTTTCAATTTGCGAAAACCCATTGAACATTAAGGCATTGCTTTTAAAATTTAAAGTTAAAGCAGCTAATGCCGGTAGGCTTTTAAAACTTTTAAATATATCGGTATTCTTATTCTTAAAAAGCTGGTCAAATAAAGGTTGTAACTGACTGTAATTTATATACAAGTTTGCAAGCGAGTTTGAATTTTGCTGATCGGGTAGTAGCACAAATGCCTGCTTGTGTTTATTGGGTTCATATTGCGCGCGTTGGGTTATCAGTTCATTTGAAAAACTGCCCGAAAATATGCCATCCTCACCATACAGCAAGTAAAATCGTTTTTTTATAATGTTGGAGTAAATGGTATAGCACTTTTTTCCGGCAATAAGTATTGGACTAATTAATAAGCCTGTGTTTTTGTCTTTGGCCAGGTCTTCTAAAGCTGTTGGTTTAAATTTTGAATTAACAGACGCCGTAAGCAACAACTCAACTGTATTGTTTTGTAATGGATGCAGGGATATAAAAATATTTTGTTCGCTAAAAAAAGGCTTCAGGTGTGGGTTCAATAATAATTGCTTACGCAGGGTATCTAATTCGTCCAACGTTTGCCTGCCAACTATTGATGTAAATAACTGGCTATCATTAAAAATATCATAAAAACCCTTGTCGTTGTTAATTTCTAAAATCAGCGCTGCATTTTGCGGTATGCTAAGCATGGTCTCGCGGGTGCGCGGGCCGCTTCTGTCCAGATTTTTAAAGTAAACAACCGTAACCACAATTGCGGTTACAAACAAAATTATAGTTGCTATAATTATTTTTTTCATAATGTTTACGCTGCAAGTTAGATTTTTACTTCCACGCATTCAAGTAATACTTTCAAATGGTTACCTTAGATTTTTTATATCTTTATGTACCTATGAACAAAAGAATAATTATCACCGCGTCTATTTTAGGTATGTTAGCCGTAGTAACCGGGGCCTTTGGTGCACATGGCTTAAAAGCATTAATTACCGCGCCACAATTAGAAGTATGGCACACTGCGGTGCAATATCAATTTTACCATGTTTTCGCGTTATTGTTCCTGTCAACATTCGGACGGTTTAAAAATAGCACCATTGTAGCCAGCTTTTACTTTTTTACTTTTGGCATTGCGCTGTTTTCGGGCTCTTTATATCTGATGTCATGCAAGGATATATTAGGTTTGAGTTCTAATGCTATAAAAATTATAGGGCCGGTTACACCAATTGGCGGTTTGCTGTTTATACTTGGCTGGTTAACCCTGGCATTTGCCGCGTTAAGACATAAATAATTTCTGATGCTCGAATTTTCTGACGTCGACCATATTGATCGTAAAACGCTGTTTGTTGAGGTGGTTTTGCCGTTGGCTATTTCAAAAAACTATACTTATCGTGTGCCTTTTGAAATGAACGATGCCGTACAAGTTGGCAAACGCGTTGTGGTGCAGTTTGGCAAAAGTAAATTATACACGGCTATTATAATCGCGATAGCAGAACAAGCGCCGGAAAAGTATGAGGCTAAATATTTAATTGAAATATTAGACGACCGCCCGGTTGTAACCACAAAGCAACTACAGTTTTGGCAATGGCTGGCCGATTATTATATGTGTAATGCGGGCGAGGTAATGAATGCCGCCCTGCCATCGGCATTAAAACTGGCCAGCGAAACCCTTATTGCTTTAAATAAAGACTTTGAAGTTGATAAAGCAACTTTAAACGATAAGGAGTTTTTAATTGTCGAAGCGTTGGATATTCAACCTGAGCTTACAGTTAGCGATATTGCCAAACTGCTGGGACAAAAAACAGTAATGCCCATACTAAAGCTGCTGTTTGAAAAAAATGTGATTTATATATCTGAGGAAGTAAGCGAGCGTTACAAACCACGCAAGCGAACCTTTATTACTTTAAACCCGTTATACCACGATCAGCAAAATTTAAAGGAGTTGTTTGCCATATTAGAAAAACGTGCACCTAAACAAGCCGACGCGGTATTGGCTTATATTAAACTGGCGCGTCATCAAAAAAGCATATCAAAAAATGAACTGATTGAAGAGAGTGGTGCCGGTACGGCCAGTATAACCTCGTTAATTGAAAAAGAGATATTTATTGCCGAAGAAAAAACAGTAAGCCGTTTGCACGACGAAGATGACGAAGTATACAGTAATTTTAAGCTGAGTGATGAGCAGCAGGAGGTATTAAGTTCCATAACGGAACAGTTTGCAAAAAAAGATGTGGTGCTGCTGCACGGGGTAACTTCATCGGGTAAAACTCAGATATATATCAGGCTGATTGAGGAAATGATAAACCGGGGCAAGCAGGTGCTTTATTTGTTACCCGAAATAGCCCTCACAACCCATATAATTGAACGCCTGCGCCAATATTTTGGCGCCAGCATAGGTGTGTACCATTCCAGGTTTAATGATGCCGAGCGGGTAGAAGTATGGCAAAAAGTGTTAAATAATGAGTATAAGGTGATATTAGGTGCACGGTCATCAGTGTTTTTACCTTTTGCTGACCTGGGCCTGATAGTGGTTGATGAAGAGCATGAAATATCATACAAGCAATTTGACCCTGCACCACGCTATAACGCACGGGATGCGGCCATATTTTTAGCTAATATGCATGGCGGCAAAGTGTTGTTAGGTTCGGCTACGCCATCGTTTGAAAGTTACTTTAATGCCCGAACTCACAAATATGGTTTTGTTGAACTGACCGAGCGTTATGGCGGAGTAGAAATGCCGACCATAGAGGTAGTAAGCATTGCCGAAGAAACCAAGCGCAAAACCATGCAATCGCATTTTACAGGTGTGTTAATGGCCGATATGCAAACTGCACTGGCTAATAAAGAGCAGGTAATATTGTTTCAAAACCGTCGTGGGTATGCACCTGTGCTTTTGTGTAAAATATGTGCTTACACGCCCAAATGTATCAATTGCGATGTAAGCCTTACCTACCATAAGCATACCAATAAACTGCATTGCCATTACTGCGGATATAAAGAGGATATACCGTCTATTTGTCCCGCTTGCGGATCAACCCATTTAGAGTATAAGGGCTTTGGTACGGAGAAAGTTGAAGATGAGCTAACCATACTGTTGCCCGATGCGCGTATAGCACGTATGGATCTGGATACCACCCGTTCGCGTACCTCCTTACAAACTATCCTGAACAATTTGGAGGAAAAAAAGATAGATATTTTAGTAGGTACACAAATGGTTGCCAAAGGGCTTGATTTTGCCGATGTTACCGTTATAGGAATTATTAACGCCGATAGCCTGCTTAAATTTCCTGATTACCGGGCCAACGAGCGCAGCTACCAAATGCTGGCACAAGTAAGCGGCAGGGCAGGGCGCAGGGGTAAGCAAGGCAAAGTGGTAATACAAACCTACGACCCCAATCACCGGGTAATTAAGCAGGTTATTGAAAATAACTATCACGACCTGTACTTTACCGAAATGGAGGAACGTAAAAGCTTTAAGTACCCGCCGTTTTACCGCATCATCAACCTGGATATTAAACATAAGGACCCCGAAATATTATACAATCAATCTGTTTACCTTGGTAATGAATTGCGCAAGCAATTTGGCGACCGGGTTATTGGCCCTGAAACGCCTTTAATAAGCCGCATCCGTAATTATTATATCAAATCTATCATGCTGAAGTTTGAGAAAGACGGCGTATCCATAAACAAAGTAAAAGCTACCCTGCGCGATATTATTACGCAGTTTCAAACTACCAAATTGAGCAAAGGGAGTATTATACAACCGGATGTGGATCCTTACTAACATTTATATGAGTTGCTAATTATTAATTATATTCGTTATCACACAACATGAATATAGATTATTTTTTTCAAGCAGTAGTTTCTTTTTTATTAGCACTTTTTGCAGTCGTACCTGAACTCAAAGCTAACAACTCAAGAGAGGGAGAACAGAGACGGTTTAGGCATGTTGTAATAATTTTTCTAAAAAAACCCTTTGTTAGAATTACATCTCTTATCATTCTCTTTATTTGGTTAGGTTTCATTACAAAAAAAATACAAGACGATAATAATACAGCATCTAACAAAGAATTAGATCGGCGAGATTCTGTTCGTGCATCTTATGATGATGGCTTAAGAACTGCTATAACGTTAGAACTTAAAGGCATGGGATTCAAATATGATTCAATCAAAAGAATTTTAACTCATATTCAAGATAGTTCAAAGCTGGTTAGTCAAGCAAGAGAAAAACCGCTGTTAACTACTGTGATTACT
>NZ_JBDTJZ010000224.1:0-20357 GCF_039935595.1 Mucilaginibacter sp.
ATTGCAATGATTGTTGCCGTAAAATAAAATGATGACCGTCACAAATATTTTTATTCAATATTAACGGTGCAGAGGGTATGTTGTTGTTAACAGCGGCAAGGGTATTAAGTTTTGACAGCACGGAAAAGTATTTATTCCTCCTCCAATTTTTATTCAGTATTAACCTACACTTTTGCGCCATAACATGATAACGGGATGAGATTTTTTTTAATTATAGGTTTTTTTATAAGTACTTCTATTGGTGTTTTTGCCCAGGGAAACGGAAAAATTAGCGGCAAAATTATTGACGCCCAAACTAAAGAGCCGGTTGATTATGCAACCATAAGCATTTTTAAAGCAGGGGTAGCAAGCCCCTTTAATGGAACAATAACCGATAGTAAGGGTGCGTTTACATTAAAAAATATTCCCGATGGCGAATACAGCCTGCGTATTGATTTTGTAGGCTACAAGCCAAGCACTGTTGACCATATAGTTATTAATAGCAGTGCAGTAACGGTAGTAGTACCCACTATAGTGCTTGCACCTGCCAGTAACGAGTTAAATACGGTTAACGTGGTAGCTAAAACCCCAATTGTTGAAAATAAAATTGACAAACTGGTTTATAACGCCGCTAACGACCTGACTGCGCAGGGCGGTGTTGCCCTTGATGTTTTAAAGAAAGTGCCTATGGTAAATGTAGATATTGACGGCAATGTGGAGTTGCAGGGCGATGCTAATATCCGTTTTTTAATTAATGGTAAACCATCCAGCATTTTCGGGGCCAGCCTGGCGGATGCCTTACAATCAATACCCGCCAGCCAGATAAAAAGTATTGAGGTAATAACCAGCCCCGGTGCAAAATATGATGCCAGCGGCACCGGAGGCATTATTAATATTATATTAAAAGATAGCAAGGTACAAGGCTTTAATGGCAGTGTTAATGTATCAGCCGGTACCCGGTTGGATAATGGCTCGGTTAACTTAAATGTCAGAAAAGGCAACTTTGGCGTAAACGCGTTTTTTAGCGGCAATAAACAATTAAACGCAACTACAGCCAGCAATACCGACAGGCTATCATACAATAACACCCGTGATACTTTAACCCATTTATTGCAAAACGGCAACAGCGGTTTTGTACGCAGCGGCCACCAGTCGGGTATAAATTTTAACTGGAGCATAACCCCTAAGGATGAATTGACCGCAGGTATAAGTTTTAATCATTTTAATAATCATACTAACGGTTTAACCACGCAGGAGCAACAAAGAATGTTGGCTGCCGGCAATAATATATTTTCAGACATTATAAACTTGCGCAGCTCAGAAACCAAGTCGGGATCGGATGCGGTTGATATGAGTTTGGGCTATAAAAAAACGTTTAAAGCTAAGGACCAGGAATTAGACGTTCTCTTTACTACTTCATCCAGCAATAACACCAGCAATTATTCGCAGCGGCAAGATTATTTAACAGGCGGATACCCCTCATCAGGCTCCATGGCTAATAATCCGGGTAAAAATAAGGAGACAGATATCACCATTGATTACGCGCAACCCATCAGCGAAAATTTCCTGATAGAAACCGGGGCGAAGGGTGTTTTTGAAGACCTTAATACTAATGTTACTACCGATACCCTGTTGGCCAACCAAACCTACGGGCGAAATTCCAATCAAACTTACGGTTTTAACTATAGCCGTAAGGTGTTTGCTTATTATTTATCTGCAAGCTTTTCGTTATTTAAATTTATTGATGGTAAAGCCGGGTTGCGGGATGAGTACACTACGACCACGGCTGATTTTCCGGGAACACATATCCCGGCGTATAATACCATAGCGCCATCGTTTACGCTACAGCATAAGTTTGATGCAACGCAATCTATCAAGTTTAGCTTTACTTATCGTATTGAGCGGCCCGATTACGGCGACCTGAACCCTTTTTATAACATCAGCGATCCGCATAACATCAGTACAGGTAACCCTAACCTGCGCCCCGAGATTGGCCATAATTATGAAATAGGTTACAACAAATCTTTTGACGGTGGCGGCAATATTTACGCGGGTTTAACTTACAGGTATAATACCGACGATATGCAGACCTTTACCACCTTTGCCCAGGTATTAAATATTAATGGCACCAATTACTCAAACGTATTCCTCAATCAGCGGTATAATATTGGCTCGCAATTATCAGAAGGGCTTAATATGTATGGTTCATTACCAATAGGTAAATTAAGTTTACGCACCAACATACAGTTAGGCGAGCGTAGTAATACCAACCCCACCATTGGTACAGTAAAGGGCTTTGCCGCGCGTGCCAACTTAAATGCAACCTACCAGTTTGGGCATAACCTTACAGCCGAAGCTTTTGGTAATTATAACTCATCGCAAAAAAATTTACAGGGCGTTCGCCCGTCCACGTTTACTTATAATTTGGCGGTGCGCAAACAATTCCTTAATAAAAAAGCCAGCATAGGTTTAACGGCTGCCAATCCGTTTAACGAGTTTGTAAATCAGCGCTCAACCACTGTAGGTGCAAACTTTAACCAGTCGAGCCTGCGCGCGGTGCCATACCGTACGTTTGGGATAAGTATAAGCTATAAATTTGGCAAGCTGGAGTTTAAAAAGGAAAAGGAAAAAGACGATAACAATAATAACAATGGCTTGCAGGCACCACCTGAAAATTAATGCATTATCCTAATTGTCTACAACTTGCATACAGCATTTTAACAGATTGATTTTTTAAATTGATTAAAAATTAAAAAGATCATGAAAAAATTATTGTTTGCAGGTGTTGCCCTGGTTATAACCGGCAACCTAATGGCACAGGATTTAAAAAGTAAGGATGTGCCAACCAATGTAAAAAACGCGTTGATCAGTAAATATCCGCAGGCTGCCAAAGTGAGTTGGGAAAAAGAAAAAGGCAACTACGAGGCCAATTGGGGCGGTAAATCGGGCGAGGATAACTCGGTGATGTTTACGCCGGCAGGTGTATTTGTTGAAATAGTTAAGGCTATCCCTGTTAGTGCCCTGCCAAAAGCTGTTGCCCCATATGTAGCCGCGCATTTTAAAGGTGCTAAAATTAATGAGGCCGGTAAAGTTACCGATGCCGCCGGAAAAACTTTTTACGAAGCCGAAGTAAAAGGCGGCGATTTGATATTTGACGAAAAAGGAAGCTTTGTAAAAAAAGACTAAGCGCCAAAAAAAGCTATCGTAAAAAAGCACCCGCAAAAAACGGGTGCTTTTTTGGTATTCCGTCCCCGCAGATTCTGTGATAGCATTTGCAGAGAAGGTTAAATTGCGGAGATGGTTAAATTGTAAATTGTTTGTGGCGTTATAATAAGTTGTGCGTGTTAGTCGTAAATTGTATAAACAACCTAAACCCAACATGAAAAAACCAATAACAAACGTCCAACTCAAATTCAATTGCCAGGCCAATTGGGACGAAATGAGCAATACCACTGGTGGTAAAAACTGCGAATCATGTCAAAAAAAAGTGTTCGACTTTACGCAAGGCAGTCATGATGATTTTATTAAGGTACTGGAAGAGAATAATTATAATGTTTGCGGCAGGTTTACCAGCCAACAGGCATCAGTACCGGAACAAATTTTGCCTTATTGGAAAAGGTGGGCATCTGCCGCAATGGTATTGATCGGTTTTAATTTATTTAATGGTAAAGCTATGTCCCAAAATACGGGTCCTTCAACAACGGCGCAAAAAATATCAAATTCAAATGTATCGAGCGTAATGTTAGGAGAAGTTTATATAGCCCCTGAGAATAGAACAATACACGCGACACCAATTATAGGCGTGGATGTTTTCAACAACATTATCAGGAAAATTATCACTCAAAAAGAAGGGGAATTATTAGTGTCGATAGATATAGATATGCAAAGCAATATTAGAGAAGCTATCATTATCAACACTCCGGGGTTAAAAATCGATTCCCTTACCGAAAGAAAAATTTCGGAAATGTTTAAACAAGCCAAATGGAATCCTTCTACAAGAGGTGGGCGAGCTGCGGCTGACGAGTTTCTTTATACTATATCGTTAAAAACCAATTAAACCGGCTCAATCCAATTCCCATCCCCGCGGATGATCTCGATCAATTCATCCAGCGCATTTGTCGCGCTGATGTTTTTCTTTACAGCTTCCTTGCCACGGTACAGCGTAATTTTATCGGTACCCGAGCCTACGTAACCATAATCGGCATCGGCCATTTCGCCGGGACCGTTTACTATGCAGCCCATAATGCCGATTTTTAGCCCTTTTAAATGACTGGTGCGGCTGCGTATCATTTGCGTGGTTTCCATCAGGTCAAACAACGTACGGCCGCAGCTTGGACAGGATATATATTCGGTTTTTGATATCCGCGAGCGGGTTGCCTGCAAAATACCAAACGCGGTTGAGGTAATGGTCTGTGTATCAATATGCGAGGCATCAATCCATATACCATCACCAAAGCCGTCAACCAATAACGCGCCGAGGTCGGTAGCACTATATAGTTGCAGATTGGTTGTGAATTGTTGTCCATGGTCCATGGTCGATGGTCCATGGTCTGCTGCAAAAGAATAACTCCGTTTAATAATCACCGGCACATCCAGCTCCAGTTCTTCCATTTTAAAGAAAAAGGCGCGCTGGTCGGCCATGCCGTGGGCGGCATCGGTCTCTAAAACAAAAACTAATGAATGGTCAAAAGGCAGTTCACCAAATGCATCCGAATCGATATCAGCAGGTTTTATGCTGACCAGGTTTAGCGCTGATGAACGATCAATATCACCAATATATTCCTGCAAAGTAAACAGCGGATGACAAAGAGTTTTGTCTGCCAGTTTTTGCCAGGTGGCGTAATTATACAACTGCTTTAAGTTGCCGGGTAAGGTAAATGAGGGCAACTCATCCGCCAGATAAACAAAATCAACCGATTGTTCGGCCATATTATATTTATCCAGCATGGGCGAGTACAGGTAACCTACCGCGTTTAATATAGCCGGATCTTTTAAATTAGCTTTCGATATATCAGCTACCACACGCGGCACCATGTGCCCGCCTATAAAAGCGTTGGCCTCGTAAGTTTCGCGTTTTTTGTATTCGTAGGGATTATGAGCTGAAGGCTGAAAGCTGGAAGCTGAAAGTTCTTTTTCTTCTGCTTTCTGCTTTTCGCTCTCTGCTTTTCGCTTGGAATATCTCTCCACTAAAGCAATAGCCACCGGGGCCTCGGCTTCGGGTTCTTCGGTTAGGGATACACGTACGGTATCGCCCAGGCCATCTTCAAGCAACGTACCAATACCTACGGCAGATTTGATACGCCCATCCTCGCCGTCGCCGGCTTCTGTTACGCCCAGGTGAAGCGGGTAGTTCATGCCTTCGGCTACCATGGTCTCCACCAGTAAACGATAAGCCTGCACCATTACCTGCGGATTGCTTGATTTCATGGATACTACCAAATTCTGGTAATTCAACAACTCGCACATCCTGATAAACTCCATTGCCGACTCTACCATACCCTGCGGTGTATCGCCATAACGGCTCATGATACGATCAGACAGTGAGCCATGATTGGTACCAATACGCATGGCGGTGCCATACTCCTTACAAACCTTTACCAACGGCGCAAATTTTTGATAGATGCGTTCCAGTTCGCCCTTATACTCCAGGTCGGTATAGTCAAGCTGGTCAAATTTCTTTTTATCGGCATAGTTGCCGGGGTTTACGCGCACTTTCTCAACTATGCGTGCGGCAACTTCGGCAGCGTTGGGGGTAAAATGTATATCGGCTACCAGCGGTACGGTGTAACCGCGCTGGCGCAATTGTTTTTTAATTTCGGCCAGATTTTGGGCCTCTTTAATGCTTGGTGCGGTAATGCGAACATACTCGCAACCGGCATCAACCATGCGGATGGATTGCTCAACCGTACCCAGGGTATCCATGGTATCGGTAGTGGTCATGCTTTGTATACGTATGGGATTGTTACCACCCATAGGCACATCGCCAATAAAAACCTCGCGGGTTATAAAACGCGAATAGTCAAACAACGAATTACAGTAACGGCCTTGCAGTTTGGCAGCATCAACACTCATGCAGTATTATTTTTGTGCAAATTTAAGGATAATACTATTAAGACTTAGGGTTATAATGACCTTTTAAAGAGAGTACATAAACAGTATTATCATCTACTTCGTAAATAACTCTATGTTCACGGTTAATACGCCGCGACCAAGTTCCAGAAAGTTGATGTTTCAACGGTTCCGGCTGGCCAATGCCTGCAAAAGGAGTATCACTTATGGATTGTAGTAATTTCTTAATTTTTTTTATTGTTTGCAGATTACCCGACTTTTTAAAATATTCCAAATCAAGATCAGCTTGTTTGGTAAATTCTATGATCACAGATCAGCTATATTGATTGTCCTGGTTTCTCCCCTTTTCACCTGCTCTCTACTTTCTTGTATTTTTGCAACGAAATCTGGGTCGTAAGAAGTTTTTTCTTCAAAAGATATTTTAAAAGCTTTCATGAAAGCTTTTAAAGCAGACAATTGCTCTTTATTATCTGGATGAACGATAAGTGTTTCCATATATATACAAATTTAATTTATTTTCATGATAAAAAACGATTAAAAATCAATCTCATTATTAAATATCACTACTTTTAACCCAATGTACGAGACTATTAAATATCCTTACAATATCAATGCTGCTTTAACGCGCATGGTGGTGCCGCTGATATTTTTAATAATTACGGCCACTAACTTTAAAACAGCCTATATGGCCGGAATAACCGTTAGCTGGTTAATTATTGGCACTGCCGACCTTATATTCATCGCCCAAATCATATTTATTTTTATTAACCGTCTGCTGCCAGCCTTAACAAAACGCGCCGCTCTTGAGTTGAACCCGGAGGGTATTGCCGATTATATACGCAAAGTTGAAATAAGTTGGAAGGATATTGCCGCTATAAACTTTGAACAGGGCCGCAGGACAAAAATGGTTATTGACCTGAAAGAAGAAACCGATTATGGTAAAGAGATTGCTATAAACCTGAATTGGGTGCAGGGTAATGATTTAGAAATATGCCAAACCACACAGGCTTATTTTGAGGAAATGACCAAGTTGAGGTAAAATTAAACTAAAGGAGCTATTTGAGTCAGTGGCTCTTGCTGTTTAGCCTTGTCCCAGTTATTGAGAAGTTCCTGTTGGTGCAACATCGCCCATTCTATTACTAAACCCAAAACTCTTGGGGGCAGGCTGCCGCCTATTAATTCTAATTTATTGATATCAACCAATGCCTCGTGCTCGGCATAAACAGCATGAAAATGTGGCGGGTTATGATCGCGATAAAACATTCTGATAATAATGCCTAAGAAAAAACTAATTTGTGGCATAGCTTAAAGCAGAAAGTATTTCCTGGGGTGTTTTATTTAGTATTTCAGCATAGATATTTATTGCATCTATCTCTAACTCATCGCTCCAGGCTATTGAATAACCTGTTGTATATACTTTACTAAATAGCTGTTCGTCTTTTAAATCCGTAAACAATCCGTGTTGAATAAACCCCTTTAAATCAACAACCCCCGAAACACCGTCATCAAATACAACGTGCAATTTAAAGTCAGGTATTGCATTTACACTGGTTACTTTCATGTCTTAATAACTTATTATAGCTAATATATGGAATATTTATAAATCTTATTTACCTTTCAAACGTTTTATACTTAATAATGAATAACCAATACTACATTTTAGAAAACGAGATACAATCAGGCCCTTTTACGTTTGATGAGTTGGTAGAGAAGGATATTGATATACATACCAAAGTACTAACCCCTACCAACGAGTGGCAGTACGCGTCTGAACTGCCTGAGTTTTACGAATATTTTGAAAGCAAAGGGGTTTACTTCCCTACACAGGATAACCTGGCAACTGCCGGCTGGCGCATACTGGCTTTTTTTATTGATTATATACTGCTGGTAATACTTATTGAAGTGGCGGCGGTTGAAAGCGGTATGCTGGTATTGCCGACGGTAACATCGGGTAGATTTGTTATGCCGCCATCCAATACGGTTATGATGATACAAGCCGTATTTTATGTGACTTATTTGATATACAACACCCTGTTTGAGCTAACCGGCTGGCAGGGCAGCATTGGCAAAAAAATATGCGGCCTGCGGGTAGTTGATGCCAATGGTCAAAAAATTGGGTTCATCAGATCCGCGGGCCGCAATTTGGGCTCCATATTATCGTTGGTTTTACTGGTGCCTTATTTAAGTATGTTGTTTAGCGAGTACAAGCAACAATGGTATGATAATTTGGCTAACGCTTACATTATTAAAACCAATTAATATTTAGTTACATTAAAATCAGATACGCCCCCGTTTATTTTAATGTAGAATTTATTTTTTGCTGTCGCGAAGCCGGGGGTTTCATAATTGCCGTCATCCTGCTTAACAAACCCTTCAAAATTACTTGATGAAAGACCCGAGTGCTTCTTAATGCTGCAAGCCGCGTTTTTAGGAATACTTATATTTACATCAGATACCCCGGTAGAAACCTTAATAGTACTCTCGTTAAGCGGCTGACCCAGTTTTACATCAAATGATGCCGCACCGCCGTTTATATCTAATGATCGTATCTTAAATTTAGACAAATCAAAATCAAGACTGGTAGCCCCCGCGTTTATATTAATATCCCACTCGGGATTTATATTTAACTTCATGGTAGCCGAGTTTGATTTTTTATTATCCCCCCAATTAAAGTTACCGTGGCTATTGCTCATTTTAAAATTAAGCACTTTTACCGAGTCGGTCATGTTAGGGTTAAACTCATATTTGCCATAAAACTCTCTGGTATCGGCGGTAAACAATTGGTTGGTGGTATCTTTTAAAATATAATTGGTACCGCCGCCACTTATATTAAGCTTTACCCGGTGCGCATCAGCCGTATAGGCTTCAACAAAGTTACTATTGCCTTCTACCTTGGTTATTGCATGGTTACCCATATCGTTATCATCATTAACGTCAAAATGCATACCGGGCCACATATTATACCTGTTGCCAAAATTGCCAAACAACAATATGCCCAAACCACCCACAATTACAATTAATTTAATGACGGTTGCCCATACTGAGCGGTTGTGTGCAAACAACAGGTTAACACCTGCTATTACTATAAATATGGGCCACAATGAAAAAAAGTTGTGCCAGTGCAGGCTAATGACGCCGTAGTTATTAAGTAAAAATGCTGTTCCGATAAGTACCAGTACTACGCCTGGTATAATTCTATTATCTCTCATGATTATTCAGTTGGAGGGTTATCATTTATTGGTTCATCAGTTTTTGGGGCTTCCTGTTTTTTCGTTTCAGCCCAGGTAGCGTCTTTCCAGGGTTGCCTTTCCCTGCGCGAAAAAATAACCACCAGCCCTGCCGCTATCAATACCGCCGGCCACGTAATGCTGAAATCAATATCAGGTATAAAATCAAACTGGTTAAGCAAAAATATAGCGCCAATAACAATTAGTATAGTACCCGCTATAACTGTACCGTTTGACCGGCGTTTAGTAACAAACGGATCATGGGCCGGGTTATACCCCATCGGATCGGGCGGCACTTTATAATCAACCGTTGGGTCGTTAAATATGTAGTTCTTTTTAGGCAACACGATCATCAGGATAATGTATATCAAAAATCCGCCGCCTTTTAATATAAGCGAGGCCAAAAATATAACCCGCACTATGCTTACATCAATGTCAAAATAATCTGCCAAACCTGCGCAAACACCACCTATTACCTTGTGCTGCTGGTCTCTGTATAGCTTCTTTTCCATTTTAATTTTTTTTATTTTTTACAACTGCCCTTTAACGGGTTTAATAATTATTTCGTCAACATTGGCGCCTGTGCTCATAGTATAAATATTGATAATAGCGCTGGCAATATCTTCCGGCTGTACCATGCTGTCTTGATCAACATCCATACCTTTCCACGAGTTGGTAAATGTCGAGCCCGGTATAACGGCGGTAACTTTTATGCCATGCGGTTGCATTTCAAGTCTCATTACGTTAGTAAGACTAAGCAGTGCCGCTTTGCTTACACTATAACTTCCGGCTTGTGGTATCACATCCAATGCCGCTACCGAGCATATATTAAAAATATGCCCGCTGCCTTTGGCTATCATTTTTTTACCAAAAAAACGGTAAAGCTCATAGGCAGGCATTAAGTTAGTGTTTAGCATGGTTTCAAAATCGCCGTCCACTTCGTCAAGTATACTGGCATATTTATAAGTACCCAGGCTATTAATCAGCACGCTAATAAAACCCAATTCGCTTTCGGCAGCAACCGCAAATTGCAATAGTTCATTTTTTTTGCTGCCATCAGCCACCGCTGTAAACACTTTAATGTCAGCATTTATTTGCAGCAGCTCGGTTTTAAATGATGACAAGTCATTGGCGCTCCGTGAACATATAGCCAGGTTTACACCCTGTTTGGCAAATGCTATTGCAATTGCACGGCCCATGCCTTTGGTTGCCCCGGTTATTAACGCGTTATTCATAGAATAAAAGTAGCTATATTTAATAGATGTTATGCAGGTAAATCGGGGAACGGGGTTTAATAGTCGGTGAAATAATAATATAGGCAGGGGAATTTTGGTCTCAATTTGGCGGCATATTATTACAGCAATAAACAAATACTACTATATTGGGTTAATAAGTTTGTAATACAATGTCCTTTTCTTCGCTCGGGGTTCAGGTCAAAAACGTATTTTTATATCGATTTATAACAAAGCATGTTTCAAAGTTTAGGCAGATATATCCTTCTTTTAAAGTTAAGTTTTAAAAAACCCGAAAAGTTTAGTGTGTACTGGACCGAGGTAATGCGCGAAATGGTATCAGTAGGTATTGGCTCGTTGGGTATTATTTGTATCATATCTGTTTTTATTGGTGCGGTTGCAACCATACAGGTAGCATTCCAGTTATCAAGTCCGCTGGTGCCGCGCAGTATTGCCGGCGGTATCTCGCGCGACTCGACCATACTCGAATTCAGTCCAACCATATCGGCGCTGGTTTTAGCGGGACGTGTAGGCTCGAGTATAGCCTCGCAAATTGGCTCCATGCGTGTAACCGAACAGATAGACGCACTTGAAATAATGGGCGTAAATGCGCCAGGGTTTTTAATAGCGCCTAAAATTATTTCGGGCATCAGCATGATACCATTGCTTATCATTGTATCGGTAGCATTAGGCTTAACCGGGGGCTACCTGGCCTGCGTAATAACAGGCGATATTGCACCTGCCGAATTCGTACAAGGTTTGCAGGATGGTTTTAACCCGGTTATAGTTACCGTGTGCGCGGTAAAGTCAGTTGTGTTTGGGTTTATTATTACTTCGGTATGTGCCTACAATGGTTTTTATACCGAAGGCGGCGCGTTGCAGGTGGGCGAATCGGCCACACGCGGCGTTGTTTATAGTTGTATCATGATATTATTTGCTGACCTTTTAATATCAAGCATGTTGTTATGATCGAGATCAAAAACATTTATAAAACCTTTGGCGAAAACGAAGTGCTAAAAGATATCAGCGCTAAATTTTTACCGGGCAAAAACAGCCTGATCATTGGCAGTTCGGGTTCGGGTAAAACTACTTTATTAAAATGTATTGTTGGGTTGCATCCTCCCACCAAAGGCAGTGTTATATTTGACGGGCAGGATTTTACAAAAATGTCTTTCGAAGAACGTGTACCCATTCGCACAGAAATTGGGATGCTTTTCCAAAACTCGGCGCTGTTTGATTCCATGTCGGTTGAAGAAAACATCATGTTCGCGCTTAATTTGTTTACCGATAAAACCCATGCCGAAAAACTGGAACGCGCCAATTTTTGCCTGAAAAGAGTTGATTTGGAGGGTACAAATAAACTTATGCCGTCAGAATTATCAGGCGGTATGAAAAAAAGGGTAGGTATTGCCCGTGCCATATCCATGCAGCCCAAGTATCTGTTTGTTGATGAGCCTAACTCGGGCCTGGACCCAAAAACAGCCATCCTGATAGATGATTTAATAAATGAATTAACCGAAGAATATAAAATAACCACCGTAATTGTAACGCACGATATGAACTCGGTAATGGGCATTGGCGACCATGTGATATTTTTGCATAACGGCGAAAAATGGTGGGAAGGCAGCAACAAAGAAATTGCCCATACCGACAATAAAGAACTGAACGATTTTGTATTTGCCAGTAAATTTATGCAGGCAGCGAAAGCGAAGCTTTAGTTAGTTAGCAGTTATTAGTGTGCAGTTTGCAGCATACCCTTTTTATCATAATAACTATATTTGCAAAAACAAAGGCATTAGCTTAAACTGAAAACTGCCAACTCACAACTGCAAACTGACCACATGATCCAACTCCTTACCCCTACCCACTGGAAAGATTACGAACTGATTGATTGCGGCGATTTTGAGAAGTTGGAACGCTTTGGCAATGTGATTTTGATACGCCCGGAACCGCAAGCCGTGTGGAGCAAGGTTTTACCCGCGTCGGAGTGGCAACGTTTGCATCATATAAAATTTAAGGGTCGTTCGGCAACATCGGGCGAGTGGGTAAAGAAAAAACCGGCTACTCCTGACCGATGGCATATTGAATATAAAAATGACGATGCGGCTATCAAGTTTCGCCTGGCGTTAACTTCGTTTAAGCACTTGGGTATATTCCCCGAGCAGGCGGTAAACTGGGATTATATATCGCATAACATCAAAAGCTTTAAAACACCCGAGCCTAAAGTGCTTAACCTGTTTGCCTATACCGGCGGCGCATCATTAATTGCACGGGCGGCAGGTGCTGATACCACGCACGTGGACTCTATAAAACAAGTGGTTACCTGGGGTAATGAAAATCAGGAACTATCGGGCCTCAGCAATATCCGGTGGGTAGTTGAGGATGCCCTGAAGTTTGTAAAGCGCGAAGTTAAACGCGGCAAAAAGTATAATGGTATTATACTTGACCCACCTGCTTACGGCCACGGCCCCAACGGCGAGAAGTGGAAACTGGAAGATCATATTAACGAAATGATGCAGGATGTGGTACAACTGCTTGACCCCGAAGAGCATTTTTTAATACTGAACACCTACTCATTGGGCTTCTCGGCAGTAATAGTAGAGAACCTGATTAAAAGCGCGTTCCCTAAAGTGGAGAATTTGGAAATAGGCGAGCTTTATTTGCAAGCTACATCAGGTGTAAAATTACCTTTAGGGGTGTTTGGAAAGTTTTATAAAAATAAACGTTAATTAACTTTAGCAATATTATATTTACAACAACTTATTAAATATTTAATTAATACCGCATACACCCCATCATATTTTATGAAATTTAAAACCCTGATTTTTTCTAACCTATTCCTGGTTATGCTGATCATGCTGTTCTCCAATTGCGGCGGACAAAGCAGCAGCAAAAACACAACTACAAAAAGCGCAGCCTCGGTTTCAACAACTACTACGGCGGCGGTCGAAGATACCGTATCAAAAACCGGTATTGTCTATCCTCCTCTTGATAAGAAATTGTACGATTCTTTATCAAAACGATTGGCAAACGGAGATACATCCGGACGTTGGCCTGTAAAAAATGCTCCTTACCCCTTGGATGGCGCTATACTTCCATTTAAAAGGATAGTAGCTTTTTATGGCAACCTGTATTCAAAAAGAATGGGCATTTTGGGTGAATTACCTCCAAACGAGATGCTGGCCAAATTAAAAGGCGAAGTAAAGAACTGGGAACGCGCCGACCCTAAAACCCCGGTACAACCCGCATTGCATTATATTGCGGTAGTTGCGCAGGGCGATGGCGGCAAGGACGGAAAATACCGTTACCGTATGCCTTTTAAACAGATAGATAGCGTGCTGGCATTAGCCAAAAAAGCCCACGCCATTGTATTTTTAGATGTGCAGGTAGCTTTAAGTAACATACAGTCTGAATTGCCTTTGTTGGAAAAATACCTGGCTATGCCACAAGTACATTTTGGTATGGACCCTGAATTTTCAATGAAGGATGGCTCAAAACCGGGCAAAAAAATTGGCACTTATGATGCGACCGATATAAACTTTGCCTCAAATTACCTGGCCGGTATTGTAAGGAAATACAACCTGCCTCCAAAAATTTTAATTGTTCACCGTTTCACCAAAAAAATGGTAACCAACTATAAAAATATTAAACTGCATAAAGAGGTACAAGTAGTAATGAATATGGACGGATGGGGCGAGCCTGATTTAAAACTGGGTACTTACCGCGGCTTTATTAACCCCGAACCGGTACAGTTTACCGGATTTAAGTTGTTTTATAAAAACGATTTAAAGAAAGCGCCTCACCACATGCTTACCCCTGCCGAGGTTTTAAAATACAAACCCGCCCCTATTTATATTCAGTACCAGTAAGCAGAAAGCAGAAAGCAGAAAGCAGAAAGCAGAAAGCAGAAAGCAGAAAGCAGAAAGGGCTTTGATGAATATCAAAGCCCTTTCTGCTTTTAAGTGCTAATCAAATAAATTTTTTAGGCATTGTTAACTACCGAAGTATCTACTTTGGTAATTTTCCATCCCGAAGCGGTATCTTTAATAGTTACCACGTTAATACGGGTATAGGTATCATATTTCATTTCAACTTTCATTATGGTATACCAGTCGGTATCCTCTATGGTCGAAGAGCTGCATTTACATGCCTGCTCAATATTCTCACTAGCCTTATAAAAGTCAAGCGCCTGTGTTTTATTAACTGTAATAGTTCGCTCGCCCCGTTTCATATTAAATTCAAGGTCGTTGTCAAGCACGTTTTCAAGCCCGGCAATTTTGCCATGAGCGGCTGCATTTATAAACACATCCAACACTTCTAATTTAGTTGGTTTATCGACACTTTTATTTGTTGCTCCCGCTATGTTACAAACAGCAAGCAATGCTAAGCCCAGCATAATTGATTTTAAAATTTTCATAATATTGTATTTAAGGTTATTTATTTTTTTTATACCGATAAGACATGGATTGTAATGCTTACGTTACAATTAATTTTACATTTAATTAAAATTTAACATTTGGCGTTATTTTTTAACATTTTATAATTATGGTACAGTTTAACGCTATGATTTTGCAATTTGGTGAGCAAGGCGAAAAAACCGGTTGGCGGTATATTGAAGTACCTGCCGACATTGCGCAGCAGCTAAAACCAGGCAATAAAAAGTCATTCCGTGTAAAAGGGATGTTAGATAATTATGCAATATCCGGGTGCGCATTATTACCTATGGGCGAAGGCAAGTTTATCATCCCTTTAAAAACCGAAATACGTAAAAGCATTCATAAAGAGGCAGGTGCAATGCTTGCCGTAAAACTGGAAGAACATAAAGATTTTAAAGTAGAAATGCCGGCCGACCTGCAGGATTGTTTTGATTTTGACCCGGAAGCTTTGGTGCAATTTAATAGCCTACCTATGTCGCACCGAAACTATTTTATAAAATGGATAACCGATGCCAAAACCAGCGAAACCCGGGCAAAGCGCATTATCAATACCGTGAATGCCATGCTGCGTAAATGGTCATATAACGTAATGATACGGGAAATGAAGAAGGAATAATTTTACAACTTGCGTTTTTTAGGACTTTGCCTGTTATCAAAAACTGACATAATTTCGACCTCTTTTTTTGATACCCGAAAAAACAATGAGGTTTGCGGAGAAATAACGCAACGACGAATATTTCTGGTTTTTATAAATATTTGAAAGTGTTCGGGCGCATCTTGTATACGTTTAGCGGTGCTATCTATTTGTTCTCTAACTCTTAATGCTATTTCTACACCCCACTCGTTTAACAAATAATCAAATAGTTGCCTGTTTTCTTCTAAGGCCCTTTCAGACCATCGCAGATTTTTATCGGCCATTTGTTTTACGGAACTCGGCTATTTTTTTATCTATTTCACCCATTACGTATTCATGAGAATGCGTCCGCCCCGCCTCCAAATCAGCCAATCCGGCTTTTATTCCTTCAATTGCAGCTTCAGGCAAATCTCCCCAATCATCATCTTCTTCCTCTACATGATACTTCAGTCCCATTTTGCCTAACACTTCTTGCAGGGCCGACAGGTCTTCTTCTTTATCAATTTCTACAGTGATTGTTGTCATATATCAAATTTACTAAATATTATATTAAATAATAGTCATCGTTTTATGTGTAAATCTTCCAAAGTGTGCATAAAATCTACACATCTGGACACCCGCATATCTACACATTACCTTATCTTTATCTATCCAAATTTTTTAGTTACTAATGAGTGAAGATCTGACCCCGAACGAGCATACTACCACCAATAACGACGATAAAAAACATAATGTTACCTCGCTCGACGGGTTATACGAAAACTGGTTCCTGGATTACGCCTCGTATGTAATTCTTGACCGTGCCGTTCCGCATATAAATGACGGGTTAAAACCTGTACAGCGCCGCATACTGCACTCGCTTAAAGAAATGGACGACGGGCGCTTTAACAAAGCCGCCAACGTTATTGGTAATACCATGAAGTATCACCCGCATGGCGATGCTTCTATTGGTGATGCCATGGTGCAGATAGGGCAAAAGGACCTGCTGATTGACTGTCAGGGCAACTGGGGCGACCCGGTAACCGGCGACTCGGCTGCCGCACCGCGTTATATTGAGGCCCGCTTATCAAAATTTGCATTAGAAGTTGTTTTTAACCCGGATACAACCGTATGGCAGGCCAGCTATGACGGACGTAATAAAGAACCTATTACGCTCCCGGTTAAGTTCCCGTTGCTGTTGGCGCAAGGTGCCGAGGGTATTGCCGTAGGTTTGGCTACCAAAATATTACCGCATAATTTTATTGAATTATTAGACGCTTCTATTGCGGTATTACGAGGCGAAACGCCTAATTTGTTGCCTGATTTCCCTACAGGCGGCATGGCCGATGCATCGGCATATAATGACGGGCAGCGTGGTGGCCGTGTACGTGTGCGCGCTAAAATAGTGGAACGCGATAAAAAAACGCTGGCCATTACCGAGATACCTTTTACCACCACCACCGGCAGTTTAATTGATAGTGTAATATCTGCTAACGATAAGGGTAAGATCAAGATCAAAAAAATCGAGGATAACACCGCGCAAAACGTGGAGATCATGATACACCTGGCACCGGGTATATCGCCTGATGTAACCATTGACGCATTGTACGCTTTTACCGATTGCGAGGTATCTATATCGCCCAATACCTGCGTAATACAAAATGACAAACCGCGGTTTATGAGTGTGAATGATATGCTTACCGAAAGCACTCATTTTACCCGCGAATTATTAAAACAGGAGTTGGAGATAAAGCTGAAGGACCTGATGGAGAAAATATTCTTCAGCTCGCTGCTTAAAATTTTTATACAGGAAGGGATGTACAAGCACCCTGATTATGAAACATCCACCAGTTTTGAGGAGGTTTTAGTGGTACTGAACAGGTTGTTCGAGCCGTTCTTTCCGCAATTTTATCGCCCTATAATAGCCGATGACTATAAAAAGCTGATAGATAAACCTATGAGCAGTATTACCCGTTTTGATGTAAAGAAAACGGATGAGCAGATCAAAAACCTGGAGAACGAGATAAAAACGGTAAAAAATCACCTTAAGCACCTTACCCAGTACACTATTGACTGGTTTGAGAAACTAAAGGAAAAATACGGTAAGGACCGTGGACGTAAAACCGAGTTGCGCGTGTTTGATAAAGTAGAAGCATCGCAGGTGGCATTGGCCAATGTAAAACTTTATGTAAACAAAGTAGATGGCTTTATAGGCACAGGATTAAAAAAGGATGAGTTTGTGGGTGATTGCTCGGATATTGATGAGATCATTGTGTTCCGCGCGGATGGGCGCTGTATGATTACTAAAGTACAGGACAAGGTTTTTGTAGGCAAGGATATTTTGCACGTGGCCGTGTTTAAAAAAGGCGATGAGCGCACCGTTTACAATATGATATACAAAGACGGGCAAAGTGGTGTAAGTTATATTAAACGGTTCTCGGTAGTAGGCGTTACCCGCGATAAGGAGTACGACCTAACCAAAGGCACTAAAGGCACTACGGTATTGTACTTTAGCGCCAACCCGAATGGCGAGGCCGAGGTGGTAAACATTCAGCTAAAACCACACGCAAAATTGAAGAAGCTGCAGTTTGATGAAGATTTTGCGCAGGTGGCTATTAAGGGTCGTAACTCCATGGGGAATATAGTTACCAAATACCCCGTTAAAAAAATAGTGCTGAAAAGCAAAGGCATATCAACCCTGGCCGGACGTAAAATTTGGTATGACGATATTTTAAAACGCTTAAATGCCGATAGCCGCGGTAAATATTTAGGCGAGTTTGATGGCGACGACCGCATATTGACCGTATTTAGCAACGGTACTTATGAATTAACCAGCTTTGACCTCAGTAACCACTTTGATGATAAAATGATCATCATTGAAAAATATAACCCCGATAAAATTTACTCGGTGGTACATTACGATGGTAAGTCAAAAAATTACCTGGTTAAACGATTCGCTTTTGAAAACACGGTTATAGGCAGGCAAACCAGCGTTATCAGCGATGAAGCCGGTTCAAAAATGGTATTGATATCAGGTGCTGCACAACCTGTTGTTAAGGTTGATCAGCTAAAAGGAGCTACTAAAACGCCCGAAACCGTTGAGCTTAATCTGGCTGATCTGATTGATGTAAAAGGCATGAAAGCTATGGGTAACCGTCTATCTGCCAATATGGTACAAGCAGTAACATTGATTGCCGGGCATTACGAGGAATCAGATGTGCCAGATGCTGAACCGGAATCGGTAGCTGATACAGAGATCATCATTACCCCTGAAGATAAAATGGTGGCAGATGTTGCTCCTGAAGTTGTAGAAGAGATTGTTGCACCTGCACCAAAACCCACAGCAGAAAAACCTATAGTAAAGCCCGAAGTATTAATTGAACCATCTGGTGCTATAACGGAAGATCCTGCCAAACCTGCAGAAGAGGTACAGCATAAAAAAGTAGATTTCGAGATCACCAACCCGGATGATATTGAGATAGATGATAAAGGGCAGTTGGGGTTGTTTTAAGTAAACAATTGTCATTCTGAGCGTAGCGAAGAATCTATACACATACAAATCCAACTCGTGTATAGATTTCTCTCTACGTTCGAAATGACAGTAAAAAAAGAGTTTGCTACAAGCTTATATAATAAGCCGCTTCAAATACGTGCCCTATATGCAGGGTTTGGATACCTTCCTTTTGACTGATATCAACCTGTTTACCGGCAGTATCAGCAACACCTGCCCAGGGTTCAATACAAACAAAATCGGCACCCGGTTTTGCCCAAATACCTAAATAATTAAAGTGCGGAAACTCTACCGAAAGTGATTGGTCATGTTTAGTGCTTTTAATGGTCACCATCCTTGAGCGCATATTTTTAAATATCAGCGCATCGTTATTAAACATATCGCGGGTTAAATGTAGCTTGTTACCATCTAATGCTACCGGCGCCGTTTTTCCGCTAAGTGTACCTTCGGCAGATAGCAGGTGTGTTTCCAGCTTTTCCTTAACATCAAACTCCAGGTAATAGTCTTCATAGCTTTCGCCTTTGTTAAAAGGCACGTTAAATGCGGGATGCCCGCCTACCGAGAAATAAATATCTTTTTTATCCAGGTTTATCACTTTGTAGGTAATACGCAAGGCAGTATCTATCAGGTCATAATGTATCTGGAAATCAAATTTATAAGGGTAAACAGCCAGCGTTTTTTCGCAATAAGGCAGAGAATATTTAGCTGATTGGGAATCAGAACTAATTAACAATAATTCCGACTGGCGGTTAAAACCGTGCCTGGCCATAGGGTAGGACCTGCCATTTACCATCAACTCATTATTAACGAGGGCACCAATTATAGGGAACAAGTTAGGCGCGTGCCATTGCCATTGCGGATTGGCCTGCCACAAATGTTCAGTTCCGGTTTCTTTATTAATAAATGAAATAAGCTCGCCGCCCTGGTTGCGTATAGCAATTTTATAAAGGTCGTTCTCAATAATAGTCATTGGTATGAGGTTTTTGCTAAGGTATTTGTTTTACAACAACCAATAGCTATTTCTTGTTTATTTTATCTGTAAAAACCCGATATAACTGTCTTTGCGTTCGGAAAAAGTGTACGGAATTATTGCTTATAGGTTTTTACAGATGCGTGTATCACCGAATCCTTTTGTGCGTTGGTAAGCTTTTTAAATTTAAACAGTGCATTTTCAAAATCGCCATAAGCAGGGTTGGGAAGTACAATGTAGCGGTTGCCAAATTGCTTTTTTAATCGCTCAGTAGTTGTGGTACGATTTCCTTCGGCTGGTTTGTTATCGTATAATGCGCT
>NZ_JBDTJZ010000225.1:0-49655 GCF_039935595.1 Mucilaginibacter sp.
AATGGTGTTTAGCATTTCGTCTATCAGCAGCCAAAATTTTTCTAATGATTCGTGCGAATGATCTCGCCAATCCGAATTGATGCTCTGGTTACCTGCAAATAACCCGGCAAAAACAACAGCCAGCGGGATAGACAAATGCAAAAAAGTAGCAATAATAGATATACTCATTACCAAACCTAATGATACCAGCACAATGGTTTGAAAATCTTTAATAGATTTCATCAGCTTAAACGCCAAATACCCCAACACCAATCCTAATATAATGCCGCCAAATACCTCCTGGGCAAATAATAACAGCGTATCTCCTATATCAATATTATCCTTCCCCGATCGTATAAAATCTAATATGGTAACAAATAACACCAAACCCAAACCATCATTAAATAACGATTCGCCGGTAATAATGGTTTCCAGATGTACCGGCAGCTTTGAATTTTTAATAATGGCTCCCACTGCAACCGGATCGGTAGGTGATATTAACGCGCCGAATAAAAAGCAATATAATATAGGGATATGTATCTTAAAAAGCAGTGCGGCCCCATAAAATAGTCCTCCAAAAATAGCTGTAGATAATATAACGCCGATGGTACTCAGTATAAATACCGGGCGCATTTCTCTTTTAAGTCGCTTGGTGTTCAGGTTAAAGGAACTGGAAAAAAGTAGGAAGCCCAGCATAATATTTAATACCGTACTTGTAAAGTTGATATGCTTTGCCAGGATAGTTAAATAGCTTGCTATACGCGGATTTAGCCCATCAATAATTAAAATAATTATGGATATGGCAATGGCGATGGTTACAATACCAATTGTACCCGGAAGTTTTAAAAAGCGGGCGTTGAGATACGAACATGTTGAACTTACTATAACCAGTAACGCAATTATTTGGAACAGATCCATTAATATAAATTAATTATTTTTCGGGTTCAACCATCCTGGTTTTCCTGTTAAAGCTTCTTATGATCAGGCGGTTATCGCTGTTTTTGGTAAAATAATTAATGGCCCACGTTAAAAAAACAGATGATTTATTAGAAAATCCGGCTAACGATAATATATGCACCAGCCCCCATAACAACCAGGCAAAAAAGCCATGAAAATGCAGTTTCCAGATATCAGCTACCGCTTTATTGCGCCCTATAGTTGCTAAAGTGCCTTTATCATGATATTGGAAAGGCTCGGTCGGTTCGTTATTAATTAAGTGTACCAGGTTTTTAGCCAGCCACTCTCCTTGCTGTATAGCTACAGGGGCCACACCCGGATGTCCATTAGGAAATTGCTCACTGATAATTGCAGCTACGTCGCCAATGGCAAATACATTTTGGTAGCCCTTTACCCGGTTTATTTCATCTGTTTGTATACGCGATCCCCTGGTAAAAGTAGCGGCTGTCATTCCTTCGGGTGCCTCGCCTACTACACCTGCGGCCCAAAATACATTACGCGCTTTAAGGGTCATGCCGTCATCTATCTTTAGCGTTAGTCCATCATAACTTTCAACATGCACACTATTATATATGATCACATCATTGGCCGATAAATATTGCTTGGCTTTGTGCGAGGCATGTTCAGACATGGCCGCTAATAGCCTGTCTTTACCTTCAACCAGGTAAACCTTCATATCATGCTTGCTGAGGCCATGATAATCTTTCATTAATATCAGTTGCCGCATTTCGGCCAGCGCACCTGATAGCTCAACACCCGTAGGGCCGCCGCCTACCACAACAAAGGTCATTAAGGCATCTTTTTCGGCTTCATCCTTAGTTATAATAGCTTGTTCAAGATGTTGTAGTATAAGGCCGCGCAGGTTTAGCGCCTCGGGCAAATTCTTCATCGGCATTACATAAGATTCCAGTTCCTTGTTACCGAAAAAATTGGTGTCCGATCCGGTAGCTACCACCAAATAATCATAACTTATTTCGCCAATATTGGTGCTAACAGTATTTTTTTCGGCATTTATATTTTCAACGTAAGCCAGGTTAAAGCTGATATTATCCTGGTGAGTAAATATGCGACGTATGGGGAATACGATCGAATCGGCAGCTACCGCCCCCATAGCAACCTGATAAAGTAATGGCTGAAAAGTATGGTAATTATGCTTGTCCAGCATCAATATATCAACCGGGGCATATTTTAGCTTTTTAGCTAACTGTAACCCGGCAAAACCTCCGCCAATAATGACCACGCGGGGCCGGCTTGTATTTTTTTGATCCATCTATAAAATTATGTGCAATAAACTTACTGTTTGTAAATTACGCTAATTCAGCCAATTTCACATACAACTGTTTTTAAAGTAAAAGTGTTTTAGCTTGATGTATTAATGGCGGTTTAAAACACCATTTCATCAAGATTTACTTATTTTAGCATCCAAATTGTATAAACCGGTAGTATGACACCCATACATATTGTTAAAATAGGCGGCAACGTAATTGATAACTCCGAAAACCTGCATCATTTTTTAAAAGATTTTACAGCGTTGGATGGTTATAAAATACTGGTGCATGGGGGTGGCAAAGCAGCAACCCAACTTTCAGAAACGTTGGGTATTGAAGCTAAATTGGTTGATGGTCGCCGTATTACAGATATTGAGACCTTACGCGTGGTCACGATGGTGTATGGGGGATTGATCAACAAGAACATAGTGGCCCAGCTACAACGTTTTGGTAATAATGCCATAGGTCTTACCGGTGCTGACGGTAATTTTATCCGCGCAAAAAAGCGTCCGGTAAAAACTATTGATTATGGTTTTGTGGGCGATATCGACGATACATCCATCAACCCAAACAATATAAGTAAATTGCTGGAAGCCGGCTTTACCCCTGTTTTTTGCGCCATAACGCATGATGGCGATGGCCAGCTATTAAATACCAATGCCGATACCATTGCATCAGCTTTAGCTGTATCTTTGGCAAAGCTTTACAGTACCACCTTAATATATTGCTTTGAAAAGAAGGGTGTTTTGCTGGATATTGATGATGAAGATTCTATAATACGCGAGCTTGACCCGGTACGGTACGAAGAATTAAAATTGAAACAAATAATACACAGCGGTATGCTGCCCAAGCTGGATAATGCATTTACCGCTATAGCCTGCGGCGTTAAAGCTGTAATTATTGGCCGGTCGGACGAGTTGGGGCAGTTAAAAAATAAACAGCCATTTGGCACACGTTTAAGTACAAGTATATGAGCACACAACAACATATTGCCATTTTAGGCAGCGGTAACATGGGTTTAGCATTAGCTAAAGGTTTAGTAAAGGCAGGCATATACCAGCCGCAGCAAATTACATTAACCCGCCGCAGCATGGCACCACTGGCCGAACATGAAGCCAACGGCTATCAGGTTACAACCGATAACGCGAAAGCGGTAAGCAACGCAACTATTGTGGTTTTAGCGGTATTACCACAGCAACTAAATAAGCTATTAGCCGAAATAAAACCCGCTGTGAAACCTACAAACCAATTGTTAATATCCGTAATATCAGGTGTTAACTGCGTGGATATACGTGAGCAATTAGCTATGGATGTACAGGTGGTGCGGGCTATGCCTAATACGGCTATCGCTATAGGCGAATCAATGACCTGTATAGCGTCTGACACCGGAACAGAAGAAAATATTAAACTGGTAAGGTCATTATTTGACACTGTTGGTGTAACCATACAAATAAATGAGGACCTGATGACAGCCGCTACCGCGCTTTGCGCATGTGGTGTTGCATTCTTTTTACGTGCCATACGCGCAGCCTCGCAAGGTGGTACCGAAATTGGTTTCCATGCGCATGATGCCCTGCAAATGGCTGCCCAAACCGCCAAAGGCGCTGCCGATCTGTTATTAAAATTAGCCTCGCACCCTGAGAAAGAAATTGATAAAGTAACCTCTCCAAAAGGCTGTACTATAGCAGGTTTAAATGAGATGGAGCATAACGGCTTTAGCTCGGCCATGATAAAGGGGATAAAATTATCTGCTGAAAAGGCGGGAGAATTGTATAAGTAAGCAGAAAGCTTAAAGCAGAAAGACCAAAGCTTTTTGCTTTAAGCTTTAAGCTTTCTGCTTATTCCAAATAATAATGCGCTATCCTGTTCAAATTATCATCCAACTCGTAAACCAAAGGCTGCGCTGTTGGTATTTCCAGTTGGCTAACATCTTCATCGGTTAAATTATCCAAGTATTTTATTAGTGCCCGCAGGCTGTTCCCGTGCGCGCAAATGATGAGCCGTTGCTTTTGCTGCAGGGCTGGCATTATGGTTTCCTGCCAATAAGGCAAAACCCTACTCATAGTTTGGGTTAAATTTTCGGTAAGGGGCAGTTCGGCCTCGGTTAAATCTTTATATTTGGGGTCAAAACCCGGATATCGTTTGTCATCCCGTGTTATGGGTGGTGGGTCTTCATTAGGATCACGGCGCCATTTTTGCACTTGTTCTACCCCATATTTCTCAACGGTTTCAGTTTTATTTAAACCCTGCAACGCACCGTAAAAGCGTTCATTAAGCCTCCAGGTTGTTTGTACAGGTATTTTCAGTTCGTCCATTTCTTCCAATACAATATGCAGGGTTTTAATACAACGCTGCAATACTGATGAATACCCCGCGTCAAATTCATACCCATGTTTTTTTAGTAAGATACCCGCACGTTTGGCCTGTTCGTAGCCTTCGACGGACAGGTCAACATCTGTCCAGCCCGTAAAGCGGTTTTCCAGATTCCAAACACTTTCGCCGTGGCGAATTAATACTAATTTGAGCATATCTGCTATCTTAACGTTTTAATTAAAGATGGGTTTTTAATTTGATAAATGATAAATTGCACTCGTGAAAGATTTTAAAAAGTACTACATAATTCCGGCTACGCCTGATGAGGTTTACCTCGCCCTTACAAACCCGGTCACTATACAACTATGGACAGGCGAAGCTGCTGAAATGTCAACTGAGCCCGGGTCAGAGTTTTCGATGTGGGAAGGCAGTATTGTAGGTAAGAACCTGGAGTTTGAGCCGGGTAAAAAAATAGTACAGCAATGGTATTTTGATGGGCAGCCCGAGCAATCAATAGTTACTATTAAACTGCATCTTGATAAAGCCGGTACATCGGCCGAATTAAAACATACAGGTATTCCGGATGAGGATTATAACGATATAGTAGAAGGTTGGAACAATAGCTATTTTGGCGCGCTGATTGACTTTTACGAAGGCTATTAATAGATTTTAATAAAAAGGGGCCGACTAAAATCACCATGATCATAGTCGGCCCCTTTTTTATAAAACTAATTGGCTTTTTAATAACCAATAAAATTCCATTTCGAATTATCACTATTTATATCAAACTTAGCTAAGGCCGGTGTGCCGTCACCAACCGATACAAGCGCTAACTTTTCTTTTGAGTTTGGAACCATCTTAGGCATTATGCGGTATGTACCATCGGTTAACTGATCAATTTTCCATAATTGTTCGGCTGCGCCGGTAAACGCGGGAACGGATATTACCTGTCCGTCCGCTGTCGCTGTCAATGCCCTTTCTGTTCCGGCTATGGTAATTTTATAATATGGAGCACCGAAGTAACCACTTGAATCGGGAGCAGCGGTAACTGTCCATTTTTGATGCGGACGGGCTATGTAATCACTTATCCTTACCGGAATATCCCCGGTTGGCCAGTTTTTAATAACATCAGCCACTTGTTGGTCAGCAACAGGTTTTACAGGGCCGGCATTATTACGACCACCGCCAAAACCGCCGCCACCACCCGCCATACTAGTTGGGTCAACTGCTAACTCTAAGCTAAATCCTCTTCTTTCTGATTGTATTTCGTAAGTTCCTGCCTTTACGTTCTCGCCCATTACAGGCCAACCGTTTTTCCAAACTATCGGAAGAATACCTAATACGCTGCTTCCACCCTGATCAAGATCTGCCTCCCAATGGATAGACATTTTTTCTACTCCGGGTTCAACAATCTCACGTCCAAAATGGCCTGGGCCTATTAAGCGTGGGCGGGTTGTAGCAACCATTTTGCCGCCACCTTCTAACATACTTCTGCCTACATTGTCCATAAATGGACCGGTAATACTTTTAGAGCGGCCAACAACTACGTTATAGGTAGAATTTGGACCGGCGCAGCAAGTACCATGCGTGCCTAACAGGTAATACCAGCCATCATGATAGATCATATCAGATGCTTCGCAATCAATGGCAACATTAACTGGCTTATTGCCTGCTACACGTTTGCCTGTTTTAGGATCAAGCTCCACAAGGCGGATGTATCCAAAATAGGTACCGTATGTTAGCCATAGTTTTCCGGTAGTTGGGTCAAGCATTAGTCCCGGGTCAATAGCGTCATTTTCTTCATAACCGTCGGACGAGGCAACCATAACCGGTTCAGAGTATTTAAAATCGGGAGATTTTGGGTCCAATGTTTTGTTCCACATGGAAAGGATGGCACCTTTATGGTTACCACCACCGCCGGTTGCCCCGTATACCACAAGGAAGCGATCACCAATTTTTATAGCATCAGGTGCGGCACCACCGCCCGGGCGTACACCACCGCTATGCCATTTCCAGCCGTCTTCGGATATTATGCCGCCGCCACCTGTGCCAAAGGTGTAATATTTTCCATGATCTTCAACAACCGTTCCTGGATCATGTATGTTTGGTTTACCTATCTGCGCTATTGATGATTGCGTTATTGACGCTATTAACAAGGCAGCCAGACTGATTATTTTATGTCTTTTCATTATATAAATTCTATTTCAGAAGTTGATTGATACGTTAATGGACTAAAAAATTTATTCGTAACTGATACTGTAGTTTTTAACCGGTGCACCTTTCTCATCAATAAACCGCACACAGAAGTTACACATGCCTTGTCCATTAATAACCGCGACGCGAATAACGTTCCTTCCTTTTTTAAGCGTTAAAAGCGGTGAGGCCACATTATCAACTATAATATCCTTATCGCCCGGAATCATCAATGCTTCCTGGCCATTTAACCAAAACGCACCGCCCGAATTAACTCCCGCAGCAATGCGTACGTTTTTAATTTCTTCGGGGCAATTAATTACAGTTACCAGCCAAAATAGCACACCTGCCCGCGCCTTGTTTGTTGCATAGCTAAAATGGTATAAATTAAAGTTGAATGACTTGCTGTCTAACGCGTACCATTTTAAATCCTGATCGCCAATTTTTACGGTTTGGCCATTTTTTGGAACAGCGCTATAATCTTGTGAAAAATTATCAACGGCAAAAGTTGTTTTCAGGTAGCTTTCGGTGATGGTGCTATTGCTGCGAAGGTTTTTCTTAACAGGTTCAAGCACCAGCCAGCGCTGAATAAATCCCTTGGCATCTGGTGCTTTTTTAATAGCAGTAGCCGGGGTAAAGTGTATAGACAATGAGTGCGTAGTATCCCCAGCTATAGGTATAGGTGGTAGGCTTGGCCCGCGTCCAAAGCCACCGGGTCCTCCTGGCCCTTGTCCTGGCGGTCGTTGGCCTGGTCCTGGCGCCTGCCCAAAAGCATTTGTGGCACCTATCTGTAATCCTAATAAAACTACAAAAGCCATAGCCGGCAAAAAGTATTTGTGTTTTTTGTTCATGAAAGATTTATTTGTAATGGTTATTGGTTTTTAAATGGAGCAAACTATCTTTCAAACGTACAAAACGAAATTGAAAAAAAGAACAGGTACAGTTGGTTAAATTAATGTGTTGATTATTTGCCGGTTGAAGGAACGTCTGTCTTAGCGGAATAAGAAAAGTTGAAACAAAAATAATACAAAAAAAGGCCTACCAAAAAGCGGTAATTTCGCTTTTTGGTAGGCCCAGTTGTTATTTATCTGTCGATCTTAGAATAAAGTAAACTCTACCCTACGGTTTTGTTGACGACCTTTTGCAGTTTTGTTACTTGCAATTGGTTGTGTTTCGCCATAACCGGTAGCTTCAATGCGTGATGCATTGGCACCTTGACTTACCAAATAGTTTTTAACTGATTCGGCGCGTTCTTTAGATAACTTCATGTTAGCGTCGTTTGAACCTACATTATCAGTGTGTCCTGCTAATTTTAAACTGAAATTTTTCTCTTTCAATAAATCTGCAACCCTATTTAAACTTGGGAACGAGTGAGCGCGAATAGTTGATTTTGCAAAATCAAACTCAAGATTTCTAATGGCTTCTTTTACAATTTTTCTATCTGCTTCTGTTACGTATACTTTAACATCAGGTTTTTGAATAACCGGTGCCGGAAGCGGGCAACCAGCGCCGTCAACCTTAGTACCCGCAGGTGTTCCAGGACATTTATCTAAAAAGTCAGGCACACCATCTCCATCACTATCGGCTGTAAATTTGGCCAGGCTAGCATTCATTTCGTTTTTCGCAGCGTTAAGGTCATTTCTTAACTGGTCATTTTGTGCTTTTTGTGCATCAATAGCCATTTGCAAGCGTGCTTCGTCCATCATGTACTCATCACGCATAGAATTAACCGGGTTATGTGTGGCTAATTGTGGTTTTGACCTGCTGCCAAGGGCAAATTCAAGGCCGATGTGTGCGTATGAGAACCTGTCGTTATTATTAGAATAATTATAACCATCAAGATTGTCAGAGTTAACAAAGCTTACCTGATATCCCAAATCGATATTTACTGCCTTTGATACATTCAGTTTAAAACCAACACCTATTGGTACATAAAATTCACTTATTTTACCACCATCGGTGTTTTTAAAATTAACTTTTGCAGTACCGTCAGAAGGAGTAAGCACAGGTTTGTAACCCATAAAACCGCCACCTGCAGTAAAGTAAGGTTGTATACCGGTTGTTTTATAATGCCAGTTAATATTTGCCAGCGTATAGTTTCCACTTAAGCTAACCGCATAATTTAAGCTGGTAGATACGCTATTATAGGCGCTATTATTAAACGGCGCCGGACGCATAGCTGAATTATTGGCTTCTATTTTACCACCTAAATAATCGGCTTGTATACCAAATGAGGGCAGTATTTGCTTTTTAATGTAAAGGCCGTAACCTAATGCCACCTGCGGCGACATAAAATCCTGGCGACTATTGTTTTGTAAAGGGGTATAAGTACTTAACATACCCACATTAACACCTATTGACCAGGTGTTGAAGGCTGCATCGCCCGAAAAAGGTTTAACATAGTTAGGGTCGGTAACAGACTGTGCAAATGCACAGCTTCCCAGCAAAACTCCCGTAAGTGAGAAAGCGGCTTGTTTTAAAATTGATTTCATTGTATGAGTTTTTAGTTGACT
Source organism: Mucilaginibacter sp. (assembly GCF_039935595.1). Taxonomy (GTDB): domain Bacteria; phylum Bacteroidota; class Bacteroidia; order Sphingobacteriales; family Sphingobacteriaceae; genus Mucilaginibacter. The sequence continues at coordinate 9,224 of NZ_JBDTJZ010000225.1, forward strand.
GCCTGTTTTAAATAAGCATTACACTCATTAGGCAACATTAATGCCAGTACCAGGTAAGTTGTATTTTAAAATATACACATGTTAACATATTTGCACGTATGTTATTACAATACAGCTATTTATAAGTAACTAAAAATTACCTTTAGTAACATCTGAAAATGCAAACTGCATGTAAAACACAAAGAGGATTATGGATTTAATACTATACAACATTGTATGAATGGTGTATCAGCCATTGATATGATATAACCAATAACTGTAGGTTAAAACCATCAATTAATATAAGGTAAATTCTACCCTGCGGTTTTGTTGCCTGCCTTCGGGAGTAGCGTTTGATGCAATGGGTTGATCACGGCCATAGCCTATCGCTTCAATTTTTGCGGGGCTAACGCCCTTACTTATAAGATATGATTTTACAGCGTTAGCCCTATCCTGCGAGAATTTTAAATTAACCTCTGTTGGGCCTACATTGTCAGTATATCCGGCTAATTTAAGGCTAAACTTTTTATCTATAATCAGCTGCGCTAAACTATTTAAGCTTGGAAATGACGATGATCTTATTATAGCCGAATTAAAGTTAAATTCCAGGTTATCTACAGCTTCTTTTACCACCTCTTTATCCTGATCCGTTACATACACAATTTTTTCCTGCGGCAAGGGTATTACTAACGGGCAGCCCGAGCCGTCAACCTTGGTGCCTTTGGGTGTATTGGCGCACTTATCATACAAGTCGGCCACACCATCATCATCGCCATCGGTAAGCGCACGTTTAAAATTATTATTGCTGGCTGTTAAATTGTTGCTTAATTTTTCGTTTGCAGCCTTTTGGTCATTCAATTCCTGCTGAAAGTTTTGTGCCTGTCTTAAATACTCTGCACGCATCGAGGCTACCGGATTATGTGTGGCCAACTGTTGTTTGGTACGGTCACCTATAGCAAACTCTAAACCAAAATGAGGGTAAATAAACCGATCGTTGCCGTTACCAAGATCTACCCCGTCAAAATTATCTGCGCTTACAAAATTTACCGTAGCGCCCAAGTCAAGATTAACGCCACTTGAAACCTTAATTTTAAAACCCGCGCTTACAGGGATAAAATAGGATTTAAAACCACCGGGTTGAACCTCTTTGGTAACCGGCGGGATGCTAAGGTCTGTTAAAGCGGGGCTGTAAGCCATGTAACCCACGCCTGCACCTATATAAGGCAAAACCAACCCGCTCCTGTTGCGCCAGTTTATATTAGCTAAAATTAAATTCAGGTTTAATGATGCCGCCCAGTTTATTTTGGTAAGATACTTTTCATAGAGACCATTAGACGAACCCTCGGAAGTTACCCTGCCGGTCATAAAATCAGCCTGGACCCCTAAGGTTGATAAAATTTGCTTTTTGATAAAGCCGCCATAACCATATTGATAACTGGGGGTATGAAAGTCGTCGCCAAAAGGTTGGGTGTAACCACCTACAAAACCAATTGACCATGTACGGAATGCGCTGATCTTTGAAAAAGGCTCAACATAAGCCGAATCAAGATCCTGGGCAAAGGCACTTGTTCCCCATAAAATCGCAACAAAAAATAAGGAGATCTTAGTAAAAATCGACTTCATATAACAGGATCAATAGCTATGCTGGTTGATACTTGTAAACATAATTATATTTTAGTAAACCAACGGCAATAAATATCAATCATGTATAAATAGTTCCCATTTTATCTCGGCCCCCGCCTGCTCAAGCGTAGCCGCAACCGAGCAATATTTACCAACAGATAGTTCAACCGCTTTTACTGCTTTATCACGGTTAATGTCGCCATATAAATGAAATTCAATATTAATATTTTTCCATAATGATGGCTCTACTCCCGCTTCCCTGTCGCCGTTAACCACCATTTTATAGTCGCGTACTTCCTGGCGCTGTTTTTTTAATATCCCTATTACATCAATGGCCGAGCAGCCTGCCAGGCCAACTAATAATAATTGCATGGGCCTGGCCCCATAATTTTGCCCGCCATTATTGGGGTTAGTATCCATTTTAATAACGTGGCCGTTCTCGTCGGTAACGTCAAATCCGTAATCGCCGCTTACACGTGCTAATTCTACTTTAGGCATAACTTTATATTATGTAACAATGAAGCTAAGTTATGATTTTTGAAGTTTTAAACTTTGCCCCAAGCTAACATTTATGTAATTTTAGTAACATCCAAGTGTAAAAAATACATGAAAAAAGCAGTATTAGTTGTGGTAATGATCTGTTGTTCAATGTTATGTTTTGCGCAAAGCAGTTTAATATCGTTTGAGGACATTAAATACATATTACATAATGACCTTGACCGGGCCGACACCTTTTTAGTAGCTAAAGGATACAGGGTGAAATCAAAAAATATAAAAAAGAAATATTATGAATATACCATGCCCATTAAGGGCGGTACCTTTGTTAATGTAAGCTTACGTGCAGATGGCAGACGTATGTTTATTGACCTGGAAACTACTGAATTGGGCCAATATGACCTGATCTATAATTCCATTATGCAGTACCCCAACAAAAGCAGTGTTTTGGCCGGCGATGTACAAACTTATGTTATAAAAGGCGTGTGTACAGCCTATATTACCGTTACTGATACCGTACCCTACAACCCGTTAAGGAAGGACTACGATATACAAATAGTTGCCGATAAAAACGTTATGGCCGATAGGGACCTGAACTAATTTTTTGAAGTAAATATTCCTCGTCTGTAAAAAACATTTATCTTCATTGCTTTAATATTATACATGGCTTTAAATTATATCTGGATATTATTTTTTGTTATAGCCTTTGTTATTGGCTTGTTTAAGCTGATATTTTTAGGCGATACTGATATATTCAGGCTTATGGTTGATGGCACGTTTGATTCGGCCAAATCAGCGGTAATGGATATAGCGTTGCCATTAGTTGGTATTATGGCTTTTTACCTGGGCATTTTAAAAGTAGCCGAAAAGGCTGGGGCCATTAATTTTCTATCGCGTATTGTAGGGCCGTTTTTTAGCAGGTTGTTTCCGGAGGTACCCGAAAACCATCCCGCAGTTGGGCAAATGATGATGAATTATGCCGCCAATTTATTGGGACTTGATAACGCGGCCACCCCTTTCGGTTTAAAAGCTATGAACGGACTGCAGGAATTAAATAAAGATAAAGACACCGCATCAAATTCGCAGATCATGTTTTTGGTGCTTCATGCCTCCGGGTTAACGCTTTTGCCCATAGCCATTATAGCACAACGCGCTATATACAATTCAAAAGATCCTACCGATATATTTATCCCCTGTATTATTGCCACGTATGTTGCTACACTTGCCGGCTTAATTGTGGTGAGCATTAAGCAAAGAATAAACTTGTTTGACAGGGTAATTTTATCATGGCTGGGCGGCATTACTGCATTTATTGGTTTAGTGGTTTGGTATTTTACCGTTTATTTAACCAAGGCGCAGATAAGCGAGGTATCAAAAGTGTTTAGCAACTTAACCTTATTTGGGTTGCCTGTATTATTTATATTAGGGGGCTTGCGTAAAAAAATAAACGTTTTTGAAACCTTTATTGAAGGTGCAAAAGAAAGCTTTGATATAGCTATAAAAATAATACCCTACCTGGTTGCCTTATTAACGGCGGTAAGTATATTTAGATTAAGCGGGGCGGTTACTTACTTAGGCGATGGCTTTAAATGGATATTTAGTCACTTTAATATTGATACCCGTTTTACTGATGTACTGCCCATTGCGTTTTTACGCCCACTAAGCGGTTCGGGTGCGCGGGCCATGATGCTTGATAACTTGAAAGTATTTGGGCCCGATAGTTTTACCGGGCATTTATCCAGTGTTTTATACGGCACTGCCGATACCACCTTTTATATTGTGGCCCTTTATTTTGGTGCCATAGGCGTTAAAAAAACACGTTATACTATACCCGCCATGCTTATTGCGGACTTTTTTGGGATAGTTACCGCTATATTAATTTCGTACCTGTTTTTTGGATAATATAGAAAGGATAAAAAAAATCAGGCCGATACTAATACCGGCCTGATAATCACTCTAAAACAATCACCTCTAAACTTCAGAAGTATCTTTATATTGATGTGAAGAACATAATTCTTCGCACCTAATCAACGGGCAAATATACTCATTGCACTAATAAATGTTTAAACTTGTTTTGGTTTTTTACTCCTAACTGACAGTAGGTTATCTGCGTTAATTAAGTAAAGGCTAAACAGGTTTCAGGCAGGTACTTTAAACTAAAAAAGCCACATTTATGAAACGTGACTTTTTTAGTTTTATTTTATATTATTCGGCAATTTCTTGCGGTTTTACTTTCTTTTTAAATCGCGCTTTTATATTGTAGCGTATCAGGTACATACATGGTACCAGTATGAGGGTTATAATAGTTGCAAAACCTAACCCAAATATCATAGTCCATGATAGCGGGCCCCAAAATGCTACGTTATCGCCACCGAAGTGTATATGCGGTTTAAACTCGGTAAACAGGCCCACAAAATCAATATTAAACCCAACGGCTAATGGTATTAGGCCCAATATGGCTGCGGTAGCTGTTAACACAACAGGTGTCATACGGGTACGGCCGGCTTCAACAACGGCATCATGTATGCTGACGCCTTGTTCCATCAGCAAATCAGTAAACTCAACCAGTAATATACCGTTACGTACCACCACACCCGCAAGCGCTATAATACCTACCCCGGTCATTACTATAGTAATGGTCATCCCGAATATACTTACGCCCAGAAACACACCTATAATACTGAACAGTATCTCGCTCAAAATAATAAGCGTTTTACCAACCGAGTTAAACTGCACCATCAAGATGATCAATATGATACCGAATGATGAACCCAAAGCACCCAATAAGAAGTTCATAGCTTCCTGTTGATCTTCCTGTCCGCCACCCATTTTAACACTTACGTTATCCGGTTTTTTAAAATCGTTTATAGCACGCTGTATGTTGGCATTTACTTCGTTTGCATTATAAGGCTTAATAACATTTGAGCTTAAAGTAAGCACACGCCTTTGCTGCTTGTGTTTAATGTTGCTAAAGGTGTTGGTAAACCTAACATCGGTAAAGGCAGATATAGGTACTTGGCGTATAGCACCACCGGTGGCCAAATCACGGTAAGTTATTTTAAGATTTTTTATCGCGTCAATATTAGTACGCTGATCTTCCTGCGCCCTAACATTTATCTCGTAGTTATCTTCGCGGGTATTCCTAAAATCAGCTGCTTTAAAACCGTATATCGTAGTAAATAGAGCCTGACTTATTTGCCCGCTGTTTATACCCTCGCGATTGGCACGCTCCCTGTCGATATCAAAAACCAATTCGGGTTTATCGTCCTGCACGTCGGCCTGTAAATTTTCAATACCTTCTATGCCTTGTTTAGCCAGGTAGTTTTTTAACCTGCCTGATGTTTTAACCAGGGTATCCAGATTTTCGCACGCCAGTTCAATACTAATATCCTTTTGCGTTGGCGGACCGCCACCCTCCTGGTCAACAGTAATTTTGGCCCCAGGCACACCGGTAACTGCTTTGCGTATCCTGGCTAATATTTCTTTAGTGTCTTTACCGTGGCGTTTGCCAAACTCCACAAAAGCTACAGTAATTTTTGCTTTGTTAGGATAATTGCCCTGATCTTCATCCTGAGGGTCGGTAACGCTTACTGTAACGTTTGAAATAATGGATGATATAATGTCCTTATCAGGCTCGGCTACTTTGGCAACACGTTGTTCCAGTTTTTTGGTAACCTCGTTGGTATAAGCCTGATCAGTACCTGTGGGCAGGGTTATGTACACATACACAAAGTTAGGGTCGGCTTGCGGAAAGAACTCTACCTTGGGCGAACGTATAATGGTAAATGCTATGCTCAGGAAAAATAGCGCTATGGTTCCGAATAATACGGTCCACGGCCTTTGTACAGCACGTTCTATCCAGCGGGCATACCATGACTGGAATTTTGGCCATGAATTTTTCTGGAACCTGTCTATCACCTGTAATAAAACAAAATGATTTAACAGGTACAATACAGCGGCAAGTACTACAAAATTACCAACGCCAAAATTTATCAGGTAACCAACCACAGCCGCTATACCTAAAAATATCAGGGCCCGTTTAACGCTTCTGTCAAATTTCGGGTTATCATGTTCGCCGTCATGGTGCGGTTTCATAAAATCAACCGCGAAAACCGGGTTAATAATATAAGCCACCACCAGGGATGCCAATAGAGTAATTATTAAAGTTATAGGCAGGAAGAACATGAATTTACCAATCAAACTGTTCCAGAATGCCAGTGGTATAAATGGTGCCAGCGTGGTCATGGTGCCTGAAAATACAGGCAGGAACACCTCTCCGGCAGCTATTTTAGCGGCTTGTTTAATTGGTACCGCGCCGTTGCGGAATATACGGTGTGTGTTCTCAATTACCACAATAGCATCATCCACCACAATACCCAATGCCAGCAGGAACGAGAACAATACGATCATATTCAGCGTAAAGCCAATAACAGGCATTACCAGGAACGCGATAAAGCACGATAATGGTACCGACAGCGCCACAAATAACGCGTTGGTGGTACCCATAAAAAACATCAGGATAATAGTTACCAGTATAAAGCCTATAATAATGGTATTGACCAGATCATTAATAGTGGTACGGGTTTTATCAGATTGATCGCCGGTAACAATAATATCCAATCCTTTTGGGAAATCTGTTTTTTGTTTAAGCTTAATCAGGTCAGTAATTTTGTTCGAGGCTTCTATCAGGTTCTCTCCCGCCCTTTTACTTACCGCTAACGTTATAACGTTTTTAAATTCGTTGTCATTGGTGTTTTTTAAACGGGCGTAGCTTTCCTGCTCATGAAAGCTATCTTTAACCTCGGCAATATCACGCAGGTAAATAGCCTGGCCCTTAGGGTTACGAATAACCATAGCGGCTACTTCGCCGGCATTTTTAAAATCCTGTTTAATATCAATAGAGCGTTGTACGCCGTCAATTTTATAATCACCGGCGGAGGTTATAATGTTTTCATAACCAATGGCATTTATAATATCGGTATAACTTACCTGCGCGGCGGTCATTTTGTTCAGATCAACATTTACCTGTATCTCGGGTTTTAAGGCACCTACCTCATCAACCTTTGATATCTCTTTCATGCTCTCAATATCATCCTTCAGGTTATCGGCATATTCCTTTAACTTTTTCAGATCATAATCGCCTGATATATTCACATATAAAATAGGCAGATCGGCAACGTTGATATCCGATATGGTAGATTCTTTAAGGTTATTATCATTTTGAGGCAGATCAGGCTTGGCTTTATCAACCGCTTCTTTTACATCTATTTTAGCATCCTTTATCAGTATATTACCATTAAACTCGCAGGTGATGATAGATACGTTTTGATAGGAGTTTGACGTAACCTTTTTAAGCCCTTTTAATGATTTTAACTTCTTTTCAATCTGCCGGGTTACCAATACCTCAATATTTTGAGGCGATTGCCCTGCATAGGTAGTAGTTATAAATACCTTTGATTGCGCTATATCCGGATAGTTTTCTTTTGGTAAACTGTTATAGCTCACCAATCCGAGTACAGTTATTAAAAATACCATCACATATACAGCGGTTTTATTTTCAATAGCCCAGCTGGATGGTTTAAATTCTTTGTCAAGATCTTTCATTAGATCAAATTTTTATAATGAGGTAAATAACCTTATTGTGAAACTTTTAATTTATCTCCGTCTTCAATATCACCTGCGCCTTCAACCACTACCTTATCGCCCGCTTTAACGCCTGATGTTATTTCAACCTGACCGTTTGATATTGCGCCTTGTTGTATATTTCTACGTTTAGCAAAACCATTTTCGTCAACAAAAACATAATTGCCGCCCTCTGAATTTTGTATAGCTTTTAAAGGGATACTGATAGCGTTGCTTTTTGAATAGTTGGCAATTTTTAAAACCGCGGTCATATTAGGGCGAAGTGTACTACGATCAGGAAGTTTGATCTCGATAGGAAAACTACGCGATACCGGGTCAATTACTTTAGCAGCGAAAGTGATTTTAGTTACCAGCGAATCATTAGCATCCGGAAATACAATTTTAACATTGTTACCTTGTTTAACAGTACCAGTATATGATTCAGGTACATCAGCCTTAACTTTTAAAATATCGGCATTAACAATACGTATACCGGTTGTACCCGGCATAGCCACCTGGCCCAGTTTAAGGTCCATTTGGTCAATAGTACCGTTAATAGGCGATTTGATACGGTACATATCTGCCTGCTGTTGTAATGCTGCAACTTGTTTTTGCGCGCTTTGTAAATTAGCCTGTGCCTGTAAAAATTGCACCTCGGTACCAATTTTCTGATCCCATAGATTTTTTTGACGCTCAAATAAAGTGCGCACCAATCCTACCTGTACTTCGGCCTGGGCAATGTTTTGTTTTAAAACGCTGTTGTCCAGTTGTGCCAATATCTGGCCCTTGCTTACATGTTGGCCCGGTTTGGCATCTATGGCAGTAATTATGCCCTGCGCCTGCGGATAGGCGGTAACGTTATCCTGCGCATCAATTTTACCCTGAATATCTACATAGTTGGTAAAATTGGTTGTTTTAGCTACAACCACACTCACATCAGTTACCTTAACCGAATCGGGGTTAGTAGTTTCGGCCTGAAGCTTACTTATTTTATCGCTTAGTTCGGCCTGTTGCTTTTTAAGGTCGGCCAATTCAGCTTTTTTATCTTTTGGCTTATTTGAACATGCCGCTAAAAGCAATATAGCCGGTATAATAATTAGTTTTTTCATGTTGTTATATATCGTTGTGGTTTGGTTTATTTTATAATTCCGTATGCTTTATCAAGGTCAACCTTGCTCACTAAAGCCTGGTATAAGCCTTGTATATATTTATTATCTGCATCCTGCACCGCGGTTTGAGCCTGGGTAACCTCAATACTCGACCCTACACCCTGCTGGTACTTTATTTGGGCTACTCTTAATACTTCTTGTGCAAGCGCCTGGTTTTGTTTTTGATTATTGAGCGATTGCAGACCGTTAATATAAGTTATACGGGCCTGGCTGGCCTGTAACCTCAACCCGTTTTTTAAGTTGATCAGATCATTTTCTGATTTTTTAACCGTTATTTCAGATTGCCTTAACTGGTTGGTGCGCTGCATCCCGTTAAAAATAGGCACGTTCAAGGTTAAGCCAATATAGCTTACCGGGTAACTGGTGCTGTATAAGTTACCAAAAGAGTTATTTTGATAGGAGTTTGCAAAATTTGCATTAAAAGTAAGCTTAGGTAAAAAAGCGGCTTTTTTACTTTTCACATCAAACTCGTTTATTTTTTTTTGTGTTTCTACTAAACCATATTCAATACGGTTACGGTAAAAGGTGCTATCACCAACAGCTTCATTTAAACTTTCCAGTTTAACATCCTGTAATTTATCTTTTAAAACAACGTTGTTTTCAATAGGCATACCCATCTGGAATTTAAGCAACTGGTAGTTTAGTGCCAGCAGGCGTACCGAGTTCTCGCGCGTGGTAACCAGGTCATTATATTGAACGGTTAACCTGTCAACATCAATTTTCTCAACAAATCCCTGCTTGTTTTGAGCAGCCGTTTGGTCAAGCAATTGTTTTATTTGTTTAATGTTGGCATCCAGTAACTTTATCTGCTCATCGTTAACCAACACCTGATAATAAACCTTGGTAACATTAACATTGGCCTCAATTTTTGAGCGGGTGAAGTTTAACTCAAATAATTGTTTGTAAGTGGTGCGCCCTTGCAAGCCTACCAAATAGTCACCATCAAATAATAACTGGCTAAGGTTTGCACCCAGGTTTGACTGGTATTTAACACCAAACTTTACAGGTATAAATGTGCCCGGAGCACCAAAAAATTCACCCGGTAATAACGATGTAGGTATCTTCAAATAATCCTGAAAGGTACCTGTGGCATTTATTTGCGGTAAACCCCGCCCAATGGTTTCCTTTACACGGTATCCGGCACTTTTTACATCAAGGCCTGCATTTAATACCGAGTCCTGGTGCTGATAGGCATAGTTAATACAATCAGCAAGTGTAAAATTATACACTTGTCCATCAGGCTGCGACTGTTGTGCATAACCCGTAAAGGCCGTTGCACTTATTAAAAAAAGTAATAAAAATATATTTTTCATTATTGCGATTAGGTTGGTACTTATTTGGGTTATTATCATGTTAGCTCTGCAAATTAATTGATCGGTTATGACAGCCGTATGTCAGCAGTATTATATTATTCATCACTTATATTTTTGTGTTTATTTAATAACTTATGTCCTTTAAGCGTACAAATACCATAATTAAAATGCTCTAAAAACTGGTACTGTACCTTCCACGGGCTAAAATCAGCTACCGGGAACACCTGTGTATTAAATCCCATTTCAACCTGGCTTACCCGCATACGTGCCAGTATTTTTGCATTTATTTCGGGCCGTATATAACCTTGCTGTATGCCTTTGCTTAAAAGTTCCTCCAGTGTATGTATTAAAACATCCGCTTTAAAATTTTGGAACTCCCTCCAGGCTTCAGGGTGATATTTTTGCATATCATGTATAACTATCGGGTTGATGCGCGAAAACATATCTTCCGAACATTTCATCATATTGATCATTTCCTCGATCACATTGCCCGATTGGCTGATGATGCTGCATATCTGCTCCTCATCATCCTTCAATTTCTTCTTTACAAGGGCTATAACCAATTCGTTCTTATCTTTAAAAAACTGGTAAATGGTTTTTTTTGACATACCCAAATGCTTGGCTATATCATCCATCGTCACGCTTTTTATCCCTGCGCTTAAAAACAGGTCCTCGCCGCCTTGTATTATTCTATCTATCTGCACATTTTGTTTCACGGCGATAAAACTATGGAAACATTTTTAGATTTCAAAGTTTCCGTTTGAAATATTTTCCGTTTAGTTAAATAAAATTGATTTCAACTCACCCGACCATCGCTTTGCTCGGCCACCCTCTCTATGCTAGAGAGGGGATTCATTCGGGGTGAGTCACGGTAAAGCGACAAACCAACAAGCCATTTACGTGAGCAACCGAAAATTGTTACCTTTGCAAAAATTACCACAACATGACACTTACACCTCTATCAGCAATTTCACCTATTGATGGCCGTTACCGCAATACTACTGCGCCTTTGGCCGCGTATTTTTCAGAATACGCCCTTATCAAATACCGGGTGTTTGTTGAGGTAGAATACTTTATAGCTTTATACAAGCATCCAATCCCGCAATTGCAGCAATTGGATTCAAATGTAGCCGAAAAGTTACGCGATATCTATAAAAATTTTAGCGAGGCCGATGCGCAAAGCATCAAGGAAATTGAGAAAACTACTAACCATGATGTTAAGGCGGTTGAATATTTTATCAAACAAAAATTTGATGCGCTTAACCTGCAAGCCTATAAAGAATTTATCCATTTTGGTTTAACTTCGCAGGATATAAATAACACCGCGGTACCTTATACTTTTAAGCTGGCGCTTGAGGAAGTTTACTACCCCGCGTTTGATGAGTTGCTGGCCATATTAAAAAACTATGCTGCCGAATGGGATAAACTGCCCATGCTGGCCCATACGCACGGACAACCTGCCTCGCCTACCCGCTTGGGTAAAGAGATACAGGTTTTTGTAGAGCGTTTAGAAAACCAACTGACTTTATTAAAGCAAATACCTAATTCGGCTAAGTTTGGCGGGGCCACCGGTAATTTTAACGCGCACAATATTGCCTATCCGGCTATTAACTGGAAAGATTTTGGGAACAACTTTGTAAATAACATACTGGGCCTTAACCGTTCGCAGTTTACTACGCAGATAGAGCATTACGATAATTTTGCCGCGCAATGTGATGCCTTAAAACGTATCAACAATATTATTATCGACCTGGACAGGGATATGTGGGCCTATATATCTATGAACTTCTTTAAGCAGAAGATAAAAGCCGGCGAGGTGGGCTCATCAGCTATGCCGCATAAAGTTAACCCGATAGATTTTGAGAACTCGGAAGGCAACCTGGGTATTGCCAACGCTTTGTTTGAGCATTTGGCGGCCAAGTTGCCTATATCTAGATTACAACGTGACCTGACCGACTCGACCGTGTTAAGAAACATTGGCGTGCCGGTTGCACATACGTTGATCGCATTTAAATCAACTGTAAAAGGGTTAAATAAACTGCTATTAAATACCGATGCTATAAATGCCAGCCTGGATGCCAATTGGGCGGTAGTTGCCGAAGCTATACAAACCATTTTACGCCGCGAGGGCTACCCCAACCCGTACGAAGCGTTAAAAGAACTGACCCGTACCAATACGCATGTCAATGCCGATACCATTGCCGAGTTTGTGGATACATTGCAGGTGAGTGATAGTGTTAAGGACGAGATTAAGAAAATAACGCCGGCTAATTATACGGGGATATAGTTGAAAGCATAAGGCAGAAAGCTAAAAGCTTATTGGCAAAATTTCCGTAAAAGCTTTTAGCTTTTTGCTTTCGTCTTTCTGCTCAACGGTCATGTATTAGTAAAAACAATTTAATCGTACACAACTAATCAAAACCTTGCCTAAATTTGTTTAAAATAATTATAAATAAGCTACAACGATGAATATCAACGTATATACAGAATCAACCCCAAACCCGGCAACTATGAAGTTTATAGTGAACAAGTTGCTGATAAACGGCAGTGTTGACTATCCTACTAAAGAAAGCGCCGGAAACTCGCCTTTTGCACAAGAGCTATTTAAATTTTCGTTTGTAAACGGTGTATTCTTTGCCAGCAACTTTGTTACCGTAACCAAATTTGAGCAGGATAGCTGGGATGATATTACGCCCATATTGAAAGAGTTTGTAAAAGGCGCGGTTGAATCAGAAATAAAAGTACAGGTAGAGGAACAAGCCGAAGAAGGTAACTTTGAAGGTACCGATACCGAAGTTAAAATACAGCAAATACTACATGATTACGTTCGTCCGGCTGTTGAGCAGGATGGCGGCGCTATCACCTATAAATCGTTTGAAGAAGGTGTGGTAACGGTAGAGCTTCGCGGTTCATGCAGTGGTTGCCCATCATCAACTATCACCCTAAAGGCCGGTATTGAGAACCTGCTTAAACGCATGGTTCCTGAGGTTACTGAGGTGGTGTCAGAAGCGTTATAAAGTTCCTGTCATTTCGAGCATAGCGAGAAATCTATACACATGCCATTACTTCTTTGCAGGTGTATAGATTTCTCTTTCGCCCTATCGCACATTCTCTGCCGCTCTATCGAAATGACATTTAGCTATTTAAAATACTGTGCGATAGCACTCAACATCTCCTCCGTCATCTTTCCATTAGTAGCTAATAGTTCGCGGGTTTCTAATACTTCATCACCCCCACTAAAGTTCACTACGTGCCCCCCTGCTTGTTTTACGATAACAATACCGGCGGCGGCATCCCAGGCATTTAGGTTATATTCGTAATAACTATCAAAACGCCCGGCGGCAGTATAAGCCAAATCGACCGCGGCCGAGCCAAGTCGGCGCAGGCCGTGGCAATTTTTCATTAAATAGGTAAATAACTCAATATACTGCGGCTGTTTAGTAAAATCATAATAAGGGAACCCCGTTGCTATTAAACTATTGTTGATAGTTGGGCAGTTGCTCACTTTAATCTCCTGGCCATTTAAATAGGCCGGTGCGCCTTTCCAGGCATAAAAGCATTCATCCTGGTTAATTTCATATACTACACCGGATACCAACTCGCCGTACTCCTGTAAAGCTATGCTAACCGAAAATACCGGTAGGCCATGTATAAAGTTGGTAGTACCATCTAACGGGTCAATGATCCAATTATAGCGGTCGGCAATTTTGTTTTTGGTTTGCTCTTCGGTAATAAACCCGGCTTCGGGTAATATTTTTTCCAGTCCGGCAACAATCATTTCTTCGGCGGTTTTATCTACATAGGATACCATGTCGTTCAACCCTTTATATTCCACCTTAGCTGAGCTGAATGACAGGCGTTCCTGGCGGATAAACTGGCCAGCTTGTTTAGCTATCTCAATTACCCGGTTTGTTATTTGTTCAAGAGGCATAAAATTTATTTAGTAGGTGCAGCCTCATGCTGATGGCGCATAGACAGGCTGAATGAAAAAAACTTGTGTATAAAAAAGCTGGCAAAAAACAGGCTCAGCATAGCTAAAGGCCGTGCCAGTGGCGGGTACATATTAAAATAATGTATCAATAGGTCTATTGCGCCCAAATTGGCAAAAAAGCCTATAACAGCTACGGATGCAAAACGGACAAATTGTTTGGTTGACGATGTTGTTGATTCGGAAAATACCAGGTATTTGGTTATCAAAAAATTAACCATCACACCCAGGCAGTAAGAAATAGCCAGTGATACTGTAGAGTTTTTGTATTCTGAATTGAAAAAATGATACCTTTTTTCTGAAAGCAAGTTATGGTACAATAAATAAAAAACTGTTATGTCAACCAAAAATCCCATCCCCGCCGAGAGCATAAAACGCAATATTTGGTTCTTTACTATTTTTCGTACAACCTTATTAGCCATGCTGCTTTGACATTATTTTTTTAGGTTGATTTAACCCGTTTACAATTAAAGCTATGCCACCCACCACCAACAACAATGATATCATTTCGGCTTGTGTAAAGCTTATACCGGCTACATTATAACGGGTGTTAACCCTTATCAATTCAATTAAAAAGCGTTCAATACCATTTAAAACCAGATAAATGCCAAATAGTATACCGGGTGTTTTTATACGGTCGCGTATACTCCATAAAAAAAAGAACAACAACATACAAGCCACTGATTCATAGAACGATGTAGGGAACACCGGAACGTTTAATATATTACAAAACTTACCCACACAACCGGGTATCAGATTGCCTTCCATATTCACATTATGCGGAAACCTGAAGGCCCACATCCAATCAGGTGCCCAGCTTAGCCAGTGAGGTTTGGGTGCCAGGTTATTAATACCCCAATCGCCATCGCCTGCCATTTGGCAGCCAATGCGGCCAACGGCGTAGGCTAACATCATGCCCGGTCCGCCGATATCCAGCATGGTAAGTGGTTTAATACCATGTTTATGGGCTATGTACAATACCGCCGCGCCACCACAAATTAAGCCACCATAAAAGGTAAGGCCGCTAAAGCCTATCAGCATCCCTACGGGGTCGACCATAAATTCGTGCCAGTTTTCGAGCGCGTTAAACAATTTGGCACCGGCAAAGCCCCATATAGAGGCCCATAGTAATATGCTTCCCATCAACTCGTATGGGTGCACCATTATTTTTTTGGTAACCGGCTCCGGCAAACGTGTTTTTTTATTTTCGGCGTAGGCCCAGTAAGCAAATATGGCGGCACATATAATACCGCCTATCCAATTACCCCGTGATGATAATATGAAATTTTGAGGATCGTCTATCATGGCGCTGTAGTTAAATGCCATGTCAATTACTTTATAACCCAGTACAAACCCAAAAAGAAAATTTCCGGCCAGTTCAACTGGTGTTATGGGCGCGCCAACGGTAACTTCTTTTTCAAAAGAGTGGATTACGCCTTGCTTTTCTTTGCGCTTAAATTCCTGTGTAAATGCCCAGTAAGCCGCCATAAAGGCAAGCGCTACAAAAAAACCAAAAGTTTGTATCGGCAATACAATATCTAAACCGGTAAGATACTTAATAAGCGAAGTTATGGTTGGAAACATAGGTTATGTGTTTGCAGCGAATATAAGCCTTAATGAGTTAATATTTCTTCGCTTTCGGTTATTTCAACATCACCGTCAGGTGAAATATTTGTTAAGTAAACAGTTTTCAGTTCGTTAACCAATACCGGGTCGTACTTAGCTTTTACTTTAACATAGTTACGGGTAAAGCCGTGCATAAAGCCATCTTTAATGTCGCCCTCAAACAAAACTTCTTCCGTTTTATTAAGCTGGGTTTCATAAAATGAGCGGCGCTTTTTATCAGATAATATATGCAGCATTTTACTACGCTCGGCACGTGTTGAGCCCGGCACTACCCCACTCATCTCGGCAGCTAAAGTATTTTCGCGCTCCGAATAGGTGAATACATGCAGGTAGGAAATATCAAGGTCGTTCAAAAAGTTATAGGTATCAATAAAATCCTCACGCGTTTCGCCGGGGAAACCTACTATAACATCTACTCCTATACAGCAATCAGGCATCAGTGCCTTTATTTTGGCTACGCGATCGGTATATAACTCTCTTTTATACCTGCGCCGCATTAAACCTAATATCTTATCAGAGCCGGATTGCAGCGGAATATGAAAATGCGGCACAAACCTTTTAGATGACCCTACAAACTCAATGATCTCATCAGTCAATAAATTAGGCTCGATTGATGAGATGCGGAAACGATCAATACCTTCCACCTTATCTAAAGCTTTCACCAACTCGAAAAATTTGGTGTCTCGTTTGCCATCAATAATACCGAAATCGCCCAGATTTACGCCTGTTAGTACAATTTCTTTAACGCCTGACGCGGCTATTTGCCGTGCTTGTGCTACCACATTGTCAATAGTGTCGCTACGGCTATTGCCACGGGCCAATGGTATGGTACAAAATGTACACGAGTAATCGCAGCCATCCTGTACCTTTAAAAAGGTTCGGGTACGGTCGCCAAATGAATAGGATGATATAAACTCATTAGCCTCGGATACAGGCTGGTTATATACTAATGCTTTAGGATTTTTAGTGAGGTCGCTAATATAATCCACTATCTGGAACTTCTCGGCAGCGCCTAAAACCATATCAACGCCCGGTATTTCGGCAATCTCTTTAGGTTTTAACTGCGCGTAACAGCCTACAATGGTCACATACGCCGAAGGCGATATTTTAAGCGCTTCCTGAACAATCTTTCTACACTTTTTATCCGCGTTTTCGGTAACTGAACAGGTGTTTATTACAAAAACATCGGGGGTGTTGGTAAAGTCAACGGTGTCAAAGCCGGCCTGATTAAACTGGCGACCAATAGTTGATGTTTCCGAATAATTCAGCTTACAACCCAGTGTATAAAAAGCAACTTTTTTATTCATGTGCAAAGTGCAAAGGTAGGGATTTTAGAGATAGAATTGAAAAGGCTTAGTTTGGCTAAAGCCTTTTTTGGACTACTACAATTCTCCGTTGGTTAAAACCAACGGCAATGAATTAGATGATATTTCAATTTATTTAATGATAATGTCTTCATTGCCGTCCCATTTATGGGACGGAGCATAAAATAATAAGTGATGGCTTTAGCCCAATAAACCACTAACTATTAAGCGTTTCACTCCATCGATAACTCTCATTCTCCAACCCTATCAGGTCAATTACCCGGTTCACCACCGTCATAGCCACATCTTCAATGGTTTGTGGTTTGCTGTAAAATGATGGTACCGCAGGGCAAATTATGCCGCCGGCCTCGGTAACGGTTTGCATATTGCGGATGTGGATAAGGTTAAGCGGCATATCCCGGGCCACCAGAATCAGTTTGCGGCGCTCTTTGAGTATAACATCAGCTGCGCGGCATATCAGGTCATCAGACACGCCGGAGGCTATCCTACCCAGCGTACCCATAGAGCATGGTATAATAACCATGGTATCAAACCTGGCCGATCCCGACGCAAAGGGTGCCATAAAGTTATTTTTCTCGTAAAATTTGTATGGAATATTATTGTAGTCGGTATTATCCAGCTCAAACTCCCAAACCTGTTTGGCATTGTCAGACATTACTATGCCCACCTCGGCTATCTGGCTGTTTAATTGCTGCAGCTTTTTTAATAATAACTGGGCGTATATGGCGCCGCTGGCACCGGTAATGGCTACAACAATTTTTCTTTTCATCATATCTATCAGCCCCCTCTAAATCTCCCCCGGTTGGGGAGACTTTTTAAGCCCTCCCTACCGGGGAGGGTTGGGTGGTGCTATTTACCTGCACAAAAAAGGGTCGAATACTATGTACCCGACCCTACATCTACCTATGAAAAACATGCTTCTTATCGAAGCAATACAAATATAATAACAGTTTTCTTAATTATTAAATAATTTGCTAAAATTAATTTAACCTATTTGTTGTAATTTTTTTCAATTAAGGTTTGAATAATACCGTCAACCATACCTACGCTGGGTACATACATTTGCTTAATTCCGCCCCATTTCATCACGGCTATATATATTTCGGCGGCCGGTATAATAACGTCGGCCCTATCCTGATTAAGCCCTAAAACATTTATACGGTCCTTTAACGAAAACGAGTTTAAGTAGTTATAAAGTGATTTTAATTTTGCAAAACTTATAGGTGCCTTATCTTTTTCTTCGGCCAGTTTATACAGCTTATTAATATTGCCACCCGTACCAATGCCCGATATGTTTTTAACCTGACGGGTATGTTCGCGAATAAAATCGTGCATTTCGGTCCAGGTTTCTTCGGTATCCTGATTATCCAATATGCGTATGGTACCAATGTTAAATGACCTTGAAGCCACCATCTCTCCTGCCGAAAATAATGAAAGCTCCGTACTGCCACCACCTACATCAATATACAGGTAGGTTTTGGCTTTATCAATAGCCTGTTCGGCATGGCTGGCATAAATTATTTTAGCCTCTTTTTGCCCGTGGATGATCTCCAGGTCAATACCGGCATCTTTAATAATTTGGTCAACAACCTGTTTCCCATTTTTAGCTTCGCGCATGGCCGATGTAGCAAAGGCCATATAATCAGTCACCTTATATACATCCATCAGGTTACGAAAAGCCTGCATGGTTTTTACCAGGTCGGCAGCTTTTTTATCAGATATATGTTGGTCCATAAAGGCATCGTCGCCCAAACGCAGGGGTACCCGTATAAGCGTATTCTTTTTAAAAGAAATAGCTCCGTTGTTTTCAATTATTTCGGCAATAAGTAACCTTACTGCGTTTGATCCGATGTCAATAGCGGCGTATCTCAATTTATTGGCTGTTTATTTTTTAGGTAATTGTATATATCTATTTGTGCCCTAACCGGAAGTTCGGCATGTGTTTTACGGTATTTATTACTGTTATGAATATTTATTTCGCGAGCACGGGTGTTATCGCTCAATTGTATATTGATAATATCCCGTATCTCCTTTTTTATATCAGCTTCATAAATCGGGAAACCTACTTCAATCCGGCTATCTATATTGCGTGACATAAAATCGGCGGATGTAAGGTAAATCAGTTCGTTACCCCCATTACAATAAATGTGTACACGGGCATGTTCCAGATATTTATCAACTATACTTATCACTTCAATATTCTCGCTATAGCCCTTTACTCCCGGTACCAAACAGCACATTCCCCTTACAATAAGTTGTATTTTAACCCCTGCGTTGCTGGCATGGTATAATTTAGCAATCAAATCCTCATCGGCCAGGCTGTTCATTTTAAATACCATATACGCCTGTTTGCCTGCTTTAGCATTCTTTATTTCTGTATCAATCAATTTGTAAATAGCCGGGCGCGAATCAATAGGCGATACGATAAGGCTTTTTAACCCTTTGGGTAAATCACCTTTGTTCAATGCCTTAAAAACCGATCGCAGATCGTCAGTTATCTTCTTATTGCTGGTTAGCAGGGTATGATCGGCATATATACGGGCAGTTTTTTCGTTATAGTTACCGGTAGAAAGGCAGGCATAGTAATTTACCTTTTCTTTCTCAGTACGGCTAACCAAACATATTTTTGAGTGTACCTTATAATCTTCAAAACCATATATTACTTTAACGCCTTCTTCTTCAAGTCTATGGCTCCAGGTAATATTATTTTGTTCATCAAAGCGGGCACGTAGCTCAACCAGGCAAGTAACTTTTTTACCGTTTTTAGCCGCGTTTATTAAAGCATGAATTATACGTGAGTTCTCAGCCAGGCGGTAAACGGCTATACTTATTTCTTTTACCTTCGGATCAATAGCCGCTTCGCGCAAAAAGTGTATCACGTAATCGTATGATTGGTATGGCGTATTGATCAGGTAATCCTTTTTTGCTATCATCTCTATCAAGCTTTTCCTGAACGACAGATGATCAACCGGCAGTGGGGTATATTTGGGATATTCCAGTTCGGGCCTGCCCACGTTAGGGAAGGAAATAAAATCTTTAAAGTTATGGTACCTATTGCCGGGTATTAGGCTTTCGCCATGTAAACCCATCTTGCCTACCAAATGTGTTAACATTTCCATCGGCATTTCCGAATCATATAATAAGCGCATTGGCTTGCCCCTACGGCGCTTTTGCAAGCTTTTAGCTAACGAGTCGATAAATTTGCCGCTTACCTCTTTATCCAGGTCAAGCTCCGCATCTCGGGTAAGCTGTATGGAGTAAGCCTCAATGCTATCGTGTTCAAAAATAAAGAAAACGTCTTCCAGGCTATACCTTATAATATCATCGAGCAGTATTATAAATTTAAGGTTATTGGTTTCGGGCAGCACTATAAACCGGCTATGGTTATCAGGTATCTCAATAAGTGCATACCGTGTTTTTTTATTGCGGGTAAGTTTTACAAAAAAATAAATGGCCCGGTCGCGCAAATCAGGCAGCGGCGAGCCATTATCAAGCATAATAGGAACCAATGTAGCCAACACTTTTTCGCGAAAGTAATTTTTAACAAAACTACCCCGCGCCACATTTAACTGCGTATCATTTAATATAAATATCTTCTCTTCGGCAAGTTGTTTAATTATAATATTTTCATAAAGGTTATTAAACTTACGCTCCTGCTTTACTACTATGCTTTTTATTTGATTAAGTATTTTTTTAGGGTTGTAACCCAATACTTCTTTGGCTTTTTCATTAAGGTTTGCCAGGCGGCTTAAAGTTGCCACGCGCACGCGGTAAAACTCATCAAGGTTTGACGAGAATATTGCCAGGAATTTTATGCGTTCAATTAATGGTACGGTTGGGTCGGCGGCTTCTTGTAATACGCGGTCGTTAAAATACAACCAGCTTATTTCTCTATTAATTAAAGGTGCGCGCTTAATATCCATATATATACCGGCCTTGCAGCCGTAAATGCAAATCTGCTTATTTATTTGTTAAGTTAATATTAAGTAATTGTAATGTGCATTGTTTTAATAATTTAATCTAGGGAGTGTCTGAATCACTGATGTCTATTTAATCCTCTTACAAGTCAAGGTTTTCAACTTAGTTTTAAATTGTGGCAAGCATTATTATGTCTTATTAATCTGAAATATAGAATATTATAAAGAATAAGTTATGCTATACTTCATTTATACCAGTGAGTGGATAGCACCAGTTTATCAGCGAGACTTAAAAATCAATTTTTGTAAACCCACTATTTTTATAATTAGTTGAATATCAATAAATTAATTTATTTGATTTGTAATTGTGTAAACCTATGTAAACCATTTTACCAAAAAAATGTGGTCGTTTTAAATGTTAACTTTAGCCCATTGTCTGTGCCCGAACGGGCAATCTGTCGAAGGTAAGTCAACACCTTGCCAACATTATCTTATTTTAATTAAGTTTGTAAACCAAAATATAAATACATCATGCCAACATTTGATATAGTAAGCAAGATTGACGGCCAAACGTTTGATAATGCTATCAATACTGCGAAAAAAGAAATTTTGAACCGTTATGATTTTAACGATTCAAAAAGCACTGTTGAACTGGATAAGAAAACAAACACCGTAACCATAGTTACCGAAAATGATATGCGCCTTAAAGCTATTCAGGATTCGATAATAAGCCGCATGGTAAAGCAAAACCTTGATCCCAAAGCGCTTGATCTTGATCAAAATCAAATAGCTGCATCAGGCAATATGATACGTAAGGAAATTAAAATTAAGGAAGGAATTGATAAAGAAGCCGCAAAAAAAATAGTAAAAGCAATAAAGGATAGCGGCTTAAAAGTACAGGCATCTATTATGGACGACCAGGTTCGCGTTCAGGGAAAAAAGATTGACGACCTGCAAGCAGTAATTGCCCTTTGCCGTAAAGGTGATTTTGGCCAGCCTTTGCAGTATATTAATATGCGGGATTAATTAAATGCGGAATGCGGAAGTTAGAATGCGGAATTAAGGATAGTTAAATTTTGTTAATTTCCAGATGTAGTGTTTATTTTAGGTTATACTTGTGTAACAATTAAGCCCGCATCATGAAAAAAAATTGCTTGTTACTATTATTTGTTGTGTTTACAACACCAATAATTGCCCAAACCAAGCAACAAATTGAAAACCAGGTAGCCTTTACTAAATTATATGGCTATGTAAGGTATTTCCACCCAAGTGATGAGGCAGCGGCTATTGACTGGGATAAATTTGCTATATATGGCAGCAAAAAAGTTGCCGAATGTAATGATCAGCAGCAACTCAAACAAACCCTTATAAATCTTTTTTCACCAATTGCTCCTACCCTGCAAATAGGTAATCAGGATGAAAATATATCATTTGATAAAGAGAAACTAATACCACCAACTCCTCTTGACGGATATAAAACTATAGCCTGGCAGCATATAGGTGTTGGTTTGCTAAATGACAAACGCAGCCCTTATCAAAGTGCCCGTACAAATAGGAATGTCAATTTCAAGCCTATATCCCAATCATTTGGTACCATAGCTAAGTTTTTTGATGCTAAGCCCTATCGGGGCAAACAATTTAAGCTAGAGGGGAAAGCAAAAATGGTTACTGGTACCGGCTCTGGTCATTTTTGGGCGAGAGTGGATCTTAACAATACAAAAACAGGTTTTTTTAACAATATGGATGAGAGTCCTATTGTATCAACTGAATGGAAAAATTACGTTGTAACCGGGACGATAGATAGTAACGCCGTTGACCTTGCAACCGGTACATTTTTATCTGGCAATGGCGAGTTTTGGGTTGATAATTATAAAATTTCGATAAAAGAAGGAACTGTATGGAAAGAAGTGTATTCCAATACCTTTAACACCCAAAAAACAGGTGTATCCATCACGGGTATTTTTGGTAATGCCCCATTAAAAGTACCGAATCCAAATTATGCTTTTAGCATTGTGGAAGACAATAAAACACCTGCCGAAAAATGGGTGTCTATTAAAAGCACATTGCCGACAAATCAAATAACAGAAAAGCACACGAGTTATTTTAAGGCATATCCGGCTGTTGGCGAGTATATCGCCAAAGATATTGGCGCAAATCTTAAAGTTATTATTCCACTGGCCGTTTATGGGAATAGTACAAATACCTACCCCATTGCCGACACTTTAAAATTAGCACAGCTAAAAAGTAATTATAATAAGATAAATGATGAAGATATAACCGGTGTTGACTTGTATACCCGCTTAGGCGATTTGTGTATAACCTGGAACGTATTTCAACATTTTTTTTTATACTTTGATTTTGCCCAAACCAATTGGCTGGATGATATGAGAGAAGCGATAAGTGAGGCTTATGTGGATAGCACAAGATACGCATTTCAAAAAAACCTGCAAAAACTAACCGCAAAGCTTAAAGACGGCCATATCCGGGTAAACATAACAGGCGGTAGTAACTATAATTATGTACCCCCCATTGCCTGGGAATGGATAGAAGGCAAGTTAGTTATAACTGATGTGTCCGGGGCATCGTTCCGATTAAAAAAGGGCGATATTGTAACAGCCATCAACGGTTTAAATCCTCAAGACTATTTTAAAGCTGTTGAGCAAAATATATCTGCAGCTACTGATGGATGGTTAAAATACCGGGCTCAAATAGAAAGTTTAGCGGGTGAAAAGGATACGGAGCTACGATTAGATATTTTAGATAATGATGGGAAGAACGAAAAGGTTGTACTTAGACGTACATTATCATTTAATGAGCATTTAAGTACATCTCCAAAAGACGAAATTAAAATATTAGGTAAAGATATCATGTATGTAAACATTGGCGCGGCAAACATGAATACTATTAACAGCTCATTGGTGAAATTACAAAACAGTAAAACTATAATTTGTGATCTGAGGGGATATCCAAAAAACAACAATAACTTTATAGAGTACCTATTAACGCAAAAAGATACTGCATCAAACTGGCTGCAAATACCACACATAATTTATCCTGACCGGGAAAAATTAGTAGAATTTAAAAAAGGTGGGTGGAACTTAAAGCCCCGTAAGCCGCATTTAAACGCTAAAATTATTTTTTTAATAGATGGGCAAGCCATTAGCTGGGCCGAGAGTTATATGGGGATAATTGAGCATTACAAATTGGCAACAATCATCGGCCAGCCTACAGCAGGTACAAACGGCGACATAAACCAACTTTCATTACCTGGTGGCTATACTATTACATTTACAGGCTTAAAAGTTGTTAAACTTGATGGCTCACAACATCACGGCATAGGCACAAGACCCGATATTTATGTAACTAAAACCATAAAAGGCGTTCGTGAAAACAGGGATGAATTTTTAGAGAAGGCTTTGGAGATAGCTAATGAGTAATATATCGGATTTCGGATGTTCAATTTGGGATTTCTGTATGCAGACTATTTTAAATTCGAAATTGAACATCCGAAATCAAAAAAAGAGCCGCTTCCTCCTAAAAGAAAACGGCCCATCTCAAACCTAAACCAACTTTATTATGAAAACTAACTGTCTTTTAATGAGCAACGGTTGGTAACGTTGCTCAACATATTTTATATTATCCGGTAATATCCGGACCTCCTATCCTACAAACTTCAGTTCACTGCCGCCAATCGGAAATCCAGACTTACCCGAATAAATTATTTTATAGTGATCTCTCTTGATTGAATTTTAGCTTCTTCTTTTTTAGCTATTGTTAATTTTAAAATACCGTCAGTATAATCAGCTTCAATATTTGTCTGGTCGGCACTTTCAGGTAAGGTAAATGACCTTGTAAACGAGTTAAAGCTGTATTCGCGTTTGCTGTATTTTTTATTCTCATCAACTGCTTCGGTTTTCTTCTCGGCCGAAATAGTTAACACATTTTTTTCAAGATTTATTTTAAAATCTTCTTTTTTAAGACCTGGAACGGCCAATTCAACTTCAAATTGATTTTCTGTTTCGGCAACATTTACAGCGGGTGTAAAAGCAGCGACTTTTTCGCTAAATACCGAATCGCTTAACAAATTGTACACATCATTAAAAAATGGGTTAGCCAATTGTGCTTTGTGTCCGTTGTTAAATTTTACTAAAGTCATTTTTATATCCTCCTAAGTTTTTTTGTTTTTTTCTTTATTAACTTCGCAAGTGTTTGGTCAACTGTTGTACCAATAGATTTTTTACATATATTTAAAGACAATATGTCGGTTTGAATAGATTTTAAGCGACATTATGACACATTATGCCTGAAAAGATATCAGATTATAAATATAAAACCCCGATAGCCATCCGTTTTTCGGATATCGATGCTGTGGGCCACGTAAATAACGCTATATATTTAACCTATTTTGAGGTGGCCCGTTTTAATTATTGGCGCGATGTAATAGACTGGAACTTTAGCGAGAACGGTATTATAGTAGGCCGCGCCGAAGTACAGTACCTAAAACCGGTTATGCTGCATGACCAGATATCATGCGGTGTACGCGTGGTACGTATTGGTAACAGTAGCTTTGATGTGATGCATATACTGATACGCACCACCCCGAATGGTGACGAAGAGATAGTTACCACCGGCAAAACCGTGTGTGTAAGCTATGATTATACCATTAATAAACCGGTACGTATACCGCCACATGCCCGTAATAAAATGATAGAGTATGATGAGCCAAGGCTGATTTTGAATACGGATTGATAATTAAAAAAATGTCATTTCGAAACGAAGTGAGAAATCTTAAACGCTTGACATGTATCGTTTAAGATTTCTCCTCGTACCTCGTTCGAAATGACAAGTATGCATTAACTTATCATCTCGCCCCTATCTCAAACACGGCATTTATTTGAAAGCTTAACTTTATCTTTTTAAGATCAATATCAGATTCGGCAACGTCGCTATTGGTCATGGTTTTGGCCATATACATTACCTGGCGCGGCTGCGGGAAACTGCTGTTATCGCTTTCGGTGATATTTAACACCTGCCCCAGTTTCTCCCCTACACCGGTTAGTAAATAGGTTGCCTTAGCTTTGGCAGCCAGCAATGCCTTTAACTTTAATTCGTTTTTAAGCTGATCAATCTTTGAATAATCGTAGCTATCAATATTGGTGCTTTGTATACCCTTAGGGTCTATCTTGCTGATGATCTGGTTAAACTTATTCAAATCAGTAAAGCGGATGCCATATTGTTTGCTTGCCAAAAAATCGGGGTTTTTCTTTTTCTGGTAATCAAAGTTGTAGGAAGACAGGTTGTTTACCGTAAAATCGGTTTTAGCGATACCGGCTTCATTAACGGCTTTAACCAATTGGTTCTCCAATTCTTCAATAGTAACTTTGGTTTTACCGTTCAGATATTCTTTTAATGATATGGATACGTTTATAATATCGGGCGTAACTTCCTGTTCGGCAAGGCCAACAACTTCAATTTTGCGGCGCAGGTCAACGTTTTGCGCAAAGGCACCATAGGTAAATGTAATAAACGCGGCAAGTATAAATAGCTTTTTCATGAATGTATGTTTTTTTATAATATGACTCTGCACTTAAAGGCAAAGTTTAATACCAACAATCATATAACCGAATTGTTATACAATTAACCTGGCTAAATACTGCCCATATTCGTCCTCAGCCAATATTTGCAGTTTAAAACCGACTTGTACGGCTATATCATGAAGGGTGTTTTTATCAATATATAACCAGCTAAACCAATCAGTTGTTAAGGTTTTATATTGATACTGATAGGGTATTTCGCCATAGTAGTTGTTGGCCGGTAAGCCAATTTCTTCATATACATAAGCAACGTCCGAAGAATCAAATAGCACTTGTCCTCCATCATTCAGCAACAAACGCAGGTGCATTAATAATTGCTTTAATCCGTGCAGGGTACCTGCCAAACCAATGCCATTCATCAATAATAACAGAGTATCAAATTTGCGCGGGTGGTATGTAAATATATTGGCTTCATAAACCTTTTTAACTCCCCTCGCCTGCATAACCTGCACGGCCAGGGGCGAGATATCAATTGCGGTTACATCTGTACCGCCTTGTTGCAGCAGTAAGGAATGACTGCCGGCCCCGGCACCAATATCAAGCACCTTACCCCTGCAATGATCAAGCGCAAGCAATTCTATATCAGACATATCGTCTTTTGGCCTGAAGAATATGTCAAGCGGCATTTCCTCTTTTGGGCCATATTGGTTATGTATCCAAAGTTGCCCGGGCTTATTTTGGTGATGATAATCAAAAATTGCCCGACCTAAAACATCATTCATAGCTATAAAATAAAACAATTAGCTCAATTATAATATTACTTATTTATAAAGAATGCTAAAAATTAACATTCGACGTTTACATACTATTAAAAACAGCACCATGGGAATAGCTATTGTGAAGATTATTATACTGCTGTTGATACTGACAGTACCTTTTGCCATAGCTAAAAGGCGCAGAAGAAGTAAAAAAAACACCAATGCTGTAAAGGTAGAGCTTAGCTCAACCTATTGCGTTAATGAAAATGGCGTGTTAGAAGAAATGAATAAGCAAAAAATCACTTAAATATTTATTATAGTTATCTGACAAAGTTATTGAAGGTCGTCATCCGGTAAATGATCATCATCTTCCGGGTCGGGTTCATCCATATCGTCTGCCGCGCGTATCTCGTTCAGGTCTTCAATATCATCAAGACGATCATCAAAATCTTCGTCTTCCTCATCGTTCCAGTCGCCTTCTAATTCATCATCTTCATCGGGCATAACCTGCATGGCAAACAAATATTGGCTAAGGCCGCTCATTGATTGTTCAAAACTTATAGTTGGCATAACTGGATTTTTTTTAAGTGGTGCTTATTAAAAACATGCATACAGCAGGTTTGTTTATAAAGATATTCAATTTAATATATTTGAGGCAATCGTAATTATCATGAAAATATACCAACAATTATTACAGCTAAATCAACGTAAAAGAGGCTTCCATATCATCACCGCCGAAGTGTTGAACGCGCTGCCGCAGATAAGCGAGCTTAAAATTGGTATTTGTCAGGTATTTATTATGCATACCTCGGCATCGTTAACTATTAATGAAAATGCCGACCCAACGGTACGCCGGGATTTTGAAATGTATTTTAATAAAGCAGTCCCCGAAAACGATCCCGATTATCAACATGATGACGAGGGGCCGGATGATATGCCTGCACATTTAAAAGCTGCCATGCTGGGCAACTCGGTTACCATACCTATACGCGACGGCAGGCTGGCATTAGGTACCTGGCAAGGTATATATTTATGCGAACACCGAAATTACGGTGATGCGCGTAAACTGGTAATTACCGCCTGGGGCGAATAACTCAAGCTACTGAAAATTGCCCATCAAATTTGGCTTCTGTAAAAGGTAACTGGCATGCATCAGCAACGGCTTTACAGGTAAGCAGGCCTTTATAGGTGTTTAATCCCTTTAATAACGGAACGCTTTCTTTAAAAGCTTTTACATATCCTTTATTGGCTATTTGCAACGCGTAAAATAATGTAGCGTTTGTAAGCGCTACGGTAGATGTATTAGGTACAGCACCCGGCATATTACCTACCGAATAATGCAGAATATTATGTTTTATGTAAACAGGATCGTCATGTGTAGTAACATGGTCGGCGGTTTCAAATATGCCACCCTGGTCAATTGCCACATCTACAATTACAGATCCGGGCTCCATAGTAAGTATCATGGCTTCAGTTACCAATTTAGGTGATTTTGCTCCCGGTATTAATACGGCACCTATTACGAGGTCCGAATTTTTTACCGCTTCGGCAATGGTCAAAGTATTTGATGCCAGCGTAGCTATTTGCGAACCAAAAATATCATCTAACTGACGTAGCCTTTCCAGGTTATTATCCAGTATGGTTACTTCAGCCCCCATTCCTGCGGCAACTTTGGCCGCGTTTGTACCGGCTACGCCTCCACCAATTATCGTAACCTTCCCTCGCCTTACCCCCGGTACGCCGCTTAGCAATACACCTTTACCCCCATTTGGCTTTTCTAAAAAACTGGCACCAACCTGTACAGCCATACGTCCGGCAACTTCGCTCATCGGTGTAAGTAACGGCAAAGTACCATTGGGTAATTGTATGGTTTCGTAAGCAATGGCTGTAACTTTATTTTTCATTAATGAGGTTGTCAGCTTAGGCTCGGCGGCCAAATGCAAATAGGTAAATAATATAAGGCCCTCCCTGAAATATTTAAACTCGCTTTCAATGGGTTCCTTTACCTTCATTACCATCTCACAGGCCCATGCCTCATCAGCTGTATCAACAATAACCGCCCCGGCAACTTTGTAGGCAATATCTGTAAAGCCCGATCCCAACCCGGCGTTTTTCTCAACTTTAACCATGTGACCGGCTGCTGTCAATGCCGCAATACCGGCGGGGGTTGCCGCTACACGGTTCTCGTTATTTTTTATCTCTTTGGGGATGCCAATTGTCATGATGATAATAATATATGGTCAGTTAATATTTTCACAGATTATAATTTTTTAAATTAGATATTGCTAAAAATTATAATCAATACTTGTCATTTCGGTAAATAAATGTAAATAATAATACAATATTATTAATATTTATTTATTGAAAATGACAAAGTATTAGCATACAACATACCAGCACAGATTTGGTTTTACTATGCTATTGTAGGCGAGGAGTGAAAAATTAAGACTGATTAAGTTATTACCAGATACGATAAGCTACGCTAAAATTTAAATATCGGTTATAAACATTGATGCTGGTTTTTGGATTCCCCACGTTAAGAGCATACGGATCGTCTAATACCTCGGCAAAGCCCTGTACATATTTAACACGCAGGCTAAGTGCTTTGTAAGAAAAAGATACGCCCGCGTTGATACCATAATCAATTTTTTCCAGGTACTTTTCTGTTTGCCCCAATTGGTCAGGGCGACCATAGATCTCTTTATTATAAAAATTACCCTGGACATCTTTTAAACGGTAATGGCCGTTAACCAGCATGCTTAAATAAGGGCCAGCGAATAATTCAAAACCACCTATGCGGTAGGTCGGGCTTGCAGGGAACAGATCCAGCGTAAGCATCCTTAGTTCGGTATCATATAGCTTATTGTTGGCATCTAATTTACTTACGCCTGCACCCTTCTGGGTTAGCATTAATTCGTGTTGTAAAAAAAATTCTTTTCCCAGCGCGGTATGCGCAATTATACCTACATGACAACCAGCTATAGTAGTGGTTTTACCATTAGCTGATACAGAGTCTTTATCAGTTCCATAAAAGCCAGCCTGTGTGTACCCTGCCTCAATGCTAAATGATACCCGGCCGTTAAGCTTCATCATCACGCTATCCGGAAGTTGCCCCTGTGCAAATACCAATTGCTTTACCAGTATAAATGCCAGGAATAATATTATTTTTTTCATTGTTAATTCTCTTAAAAGTCAATATCCCAAATACCTGCTGCTCTTTCAACTTCAACTAATGCCGCAGCATAGTTATACAGTGTTTGGTAATAAGTTTGCTGCACATCATTATAAGTGCGCTGTGCACTCAATACATCCAACAGGGTAGTTTGCCCGCGTTTGTAACTGTATATTTTACCCTCTAAAACACGTTTGGCATCATTTAATAAACCATTATTAAACGAGTTTACCTGCTTGCGCGCCGCTAAATAATTATAATAAGCCTGCGTAACGTCACTTTGTATCTGCAACTCGGTTTGGCGGTATAACGCTTCGTTTTGTTGAGCTGTAAAATAGGCTGTTTTATATTCGCCGGCGTATTTGTTAGATAATTTTAACGGTATACTAATACCCATTGATATAGGTGTGGTTGATGGCGTTGGCGGCATAATATTATGCACATAACCATTATAATTTACCCCAAGGTTTATGCCCAGGTCAATTACCCTGTTGGCTTTGGCCAGTTCGAGCATTTTAGTGCCAATATCCTTATTTTGTAAAGCCGCAAGCAGGTCGGCACGGTTATTTTGCCCGGATGTTATTAGGGTTATCAAGTTGAAATTACGTTCAAACTTGCTAAAATCACCCACCGGAGAAAGCAATGTATCTAAATTTGTCCTACTGGTTAATAGTGATAAATTTACTAAACTGGTTTTCCAATCGGCCTCGCTTTGATAAAGTGAAGTAAGCATGTTAACAGCGTCCACTTTACTTTGTCGTGCATCGATCTCGCTTATAGCGCCTAATTTAAAGCGTATACTGTCTGATTTTGCCAACCCATTCATGGCAGCGTATGAGCTATCCATAACTGTTAATAAATACCTGTTTTGTAACGACTTTAAATAGGCCAGCGTAGCATCGGCACGTAGGTTCCTGAAATAATCTGCAAGTAGGTATTTAGACAGTTCTGTTTGGCTTTGGGCCAAGTTAATACGTGCACGGCGCTTACCTCCCATTTCTAAAGTGGTGCTCAAACTGCTGTTAAAGCCGTATCCCATAGCCAAACGTCCCTGATTAAGGTTAGTATATCCAAATGCCAGTTGCGGGTCAGGGAATATTTTTGCCACTTCAACGTTGGCGGCGGCAAGGTCAATACTAAATTTTTGCGCGCTATAGCTAAGATTGTTTTTGCCTACCGCGGCCAAAAAGGCCATATAGCGCACCGGCTTCCTGTTAAACACAGTATCAGCCTGCGCCATAACCATTTGCGCGCTGCAAAGTGTTAACAACCCTATAAATATTTTATGTATACTCTTCATGGTTTATGCATTTGGGGTTACCGGGTAATCATCTTTTCCCCATTTGTTTTCCAGTAAATAATAAATAGATGGCAGTGCATAAAGTGTTAATATGGTTGAAAACAATAAACCATAAACTATAACTGTAGCCAATGGCCGTTGCACATCCGACCCGATGCCTGTAGCCAGCGATGCCGGTAATAAACCTATCACAGCCACCGTAGCTGTCATTAATATCGGCCTGAAACGGTTTAGGGCACCTTCAATTACAGCTTCTTTTAAGGCCATACCCTTCTTTCGTAAACCATTAATATGCGAGACCATAATAACCCCGTTTTGTATGGCCACCCCAAACAACGCTATGAAACCTACTGCTGATGATACATTTAGTGTCATTCCCCGTATATTCAGGGCCAGCATACCACCAAATAAAGCCAGCGGCACGATAGACAATATTAATCCGGCCTGCCTGAATTTACCAAACAAACCATACAGTAAAATAAACATAATGGCCAGTGTTAAAGGCACTACCACTGCCAAGCGTGCATAAGCGCGGTTTTGGTTCTCAAACTGGCCGCCCCACTCTATTTGATATTTTGATTTGTCGTATTTTACATTAGCGTCAATTTTACTTTGCGCTGCTTTTAAAAAGCTGCTTAAATCAACCCCGCGCAGGTTTAGTTTAACAGTAAGTTGCCTGCGGTTGGTTTCGCGGGTGATGGTACTTTCGCCTGTCTCGGTTTTTACTGAAGCTATTTGCGATAACGGTATCTTGGCACCCGATTGTGAGGTAAGCATCAGGTTAGATATCTTATCGACAGTATTACGACTATCTTCGCTGTAACGGCAACTAATATCGTACACCCTGTCGCCCACAAATATTTGCGATATAGCTTTACCGCCAATACCTACTTCTATTAATTCGGCAACATCACTTATATTCAAACCGTAACGGGCCACTGCATCTCGGTCAACTTTTATTTGCAACTGCGGTAATGGCGGTTCCTGGTCAATAGCAAGGTCAACAGCACCCGGCACCGTTTGCAGCGTTGATAAAACGTGTTCGGCAATACGGCGGGTTTCTTTAAAATCATTTCCGTACACCTTAACCACCAGCTCGCTATGCGCACCGGCAATTTTATCCATTACACCGTCAATCATCGGCTGACTAAACCCAATCTGGAAGCCTGCCATGCCTGCATAATCCTTAGCCAATTCATCGATCAGGTCATACTTGGTTTTACCACGCGGCCATTCTTTATAAGGTTTTAAACCTATTGAACATTCAAAGTGCGACGGCGTGAACGGATCTGTACCGTCATCATTTCTTCCGTCCTGCACAGTTATATAAGTTACCTCACCGTGTTTCATCGTACGCTGACGCAGGGCATCGCTCATGGTTTTTGATTTATCTAATGATATACCCGGCGGCAGGGTAACCTGCAACCATATTGAACCTTCATCAAGTGGTGGCAAAAAGTCCTTACCCACCATAGCGGTTAATATAGATGCACATATTAAAACTATAGCTAAAGGCAAAAATACCTTCGATGGCTTTTTAAATATATTTTGTATGCCCCGGTGATAGGCCTCGCCCAGCTTTTCGAGCCATTTATTATGGTACATTTTACGCGGCATATGGTATACCGTGTAGGCAAGGCCAGGTATTAATAATAAGGCCACACATAAGGCGCCAAATAACGCGTATCCTACGGTAAATGCCATTGGTGTAAATAGCTTTTTCTCTACCCGTTCAAAAGCAAATAGGGGCATGTAAGCGGTTATGATAATTAACGTCGCAAAAAATATAGGGCGTGCTACATCTGCTGCAATGGTACCTATTGATTCCTCTTTCAGAATGGACGTTTCATCATCCTCACGCCGCTTCAATATGGTTTCCATCATTACAATGGCTCCATCCACAATAATACCAAAGTCAATTGCACCCAACGATAACAAGTTGGCCGGTATATTGGTAAAGTGCATCAATACAAATGCAATAAGCAGTGCCAGCGGAATAGTTATGGCTACAATTAAAGCTCCGCGCCAGTTTCCTAAAAATATAATAAGCACTATAATAACCAACGACATACCTTCCAATAAGGTATGCGATACCGTTTCCAGCGTGGTATCAACCAATCCGGTACGGTCCATGTATGGTTTAATAGTAACACCCGCGGGCAAAATACCATTGTTAAGTTCATCAACTGCCGCATGTACACCGTTTAACACTACAGATGGGTTTTCGTGTTTTAAAAGGAGTACAATACCTTCTATGCCGTCATCAAAATTCACATTTCTGTCGGTATAGCCCAATATGCCTTTACGCTCAAGATTACCAAATTTGAGCGTACCTATATCTTTCAGAAAGATTGGAACACCGTCCTTTGATTTAATAACAGTATTGCCCATGTCGGTAAGGGTTTTATATAAACCTATACCACGTATCACATAATTCAAATCGCCGCGCGGCAATACGCTACCACCCGAATTGGTGTTATTATTGTTTAAAGCCGTCTGTACATCCCCTAATGATAATTTGTATGCCGACAGCTTACGCGGATCAACCTCTACCTGATACTGTGTAGTAATACCACCAAAATTGGCAACATCGGCCACGCCGGTAACCTGTTTAATTTTAGGTATGATAACCCAGTTTTGCAGATCAGTAAGTTCCCTCAGGTCGTGATTTTTACTTACAATAATATAACGGTAAATTTCGCCAATGGGCGATGTAAGCGGATCAAGACCGGGTTTTGCGCTGTAAGGAAGATCGAGGTCACCCAAACGTTCCAACACCCGCTGGCGGCTCCAGTAATCCTCTATCCCATCTTCAAATACCAGTGTAACCATGGAGAGGCCAAAGGTGCTACGGCTACGCATTACGTGCAGACCCGGCATACCATTTAATGCCCGCTCAATAGGTATGGTTATTTGCTGTTCAATTTCTTCGGCAGCCAAACCGGGCACCTGGGTAACCACCTGCGAGGTAACGTCGGCAATATCGGGATAAGCCTCAATAGATAATTGTTTCCATGAGTAATAGCCAAAAATGGCTATCAATATAAATAAAGCTAAAAACAGCCAGCGCTTTTGTATAGCGGTAAATATCAGTTTCTTCATCAGTTTTAAAAACTATTGCACATTTGATAAATAAAAACCGCCTTCGCTAACTATTACATCACCCGGTTTTAAACCTGATTTTATTACTGTTCTGTTACTATCGGTACCCGCTGTTTCAACCTTACGCTTTTGATAGGTATTTTTAGCATTTTGTACAAATACAAAGCTACTTTCGTTCATTTGCAATATTGAAGTGGTTGGCACCAATATGGCTTTGGTTGGCGCATTACTAAAATCAACATTAACGTACATGCCGGGCTTAAGGGTATGGTCGGCGTTATTACATTCAATCAATATTTGTACGCTACGGGTATCTTCGTCAATAATATCATTAACGTGATAAATTTTACCGGTTATATGTTTTTCGGGCAACGCGGGTATATCAATACTACATTGATCCAGCTCATGTATATAACGTATGTCTTTTTCTTTTACCTGGCCCACTACCCAAACTTTATTTAATTCGGCTACTATAGCCACACGGGCTGCGTCATCTTTTATAAATTGACCTACTACAATAGTATTTTCAATTATTTCACCGTTAATAGGCGAATAAACTATTAATGGTTGCCCCAATGTAATATTATCAGGATTGGCTTTGAACACCTTAATGCCAACTATGGCATTTTCATATTCCTTTTTTTCTATTTCATAGCTTGTGGCAGCCTCTTCCATGTCCTTCTCAGAGCCAACACCATGATCTTTAAGATCTTTTTGGCGTTTTAATGTTTTTTCGGCTTGTAACATTTGCGATTTTTCCTGAAAAAAAGCTTTTTGTGCAGCCATAAAATCAGGCGAACTGATTTCAAATAATGGGGTATTAGTGGTAACCCTTGCACCCAAACGCATATATGACTTAATTACCCTCCCTGAAAAAGGCGGCGCAATTTCGGCATATTGTGTAGGTATAGCCTTTACCGTACCTGCCGTTACCATTTGTAATCGGTAAGGCTCTTCGGTTATAGTAGTAAGTTTTAGTTTTGATTTAATGTTTGAACTGTCCGGAATAACAATGATATCGCCTTTAACGGTGTAGTTGCTGGGTTCTTTCTCCTCTTTTTTTTGCTTGCAGGCGGTTAATGCAAATACTGCAAAAACCAATAGGCATACATTTTTCATTATGTTAGTTTAAATACAATTGGGTATAGTAAAATCAAAACAATTTTTGATCAATTTTTTAAGTTTTATTTAGGTTATAATTACGGCTTTCAAGGCGTCAAATATAGATGTAAACAGCAAGGTTAGCTTTTAATTACAATATTCTAATGCTGTTCTAATTTCTAAAATTCGGCAAGCCTAACAATCTACTCTAATCCTATTATAAATCTTTGTAACAAATTAATTGATATTATATAAATAATTAATAATCAAATAGTTAAATAAATAATTTTAAGTAACAATTTTATTAATATTTTTGAGCGTTAAATTAAAAACAATGATCATTAGTATTGCAGGATGCGGCTGGTATGGTTTACAATTGGCAAAATCATTGATTGATATGGGTATAGCGGTAAAAGGCTCGTCAACCACTGCCACGAAGCTTCCGGTATTACAAAATGAGGGTATAAAACCCTACCTGCTAAACCTGTCTGAAAGCGAAAAAAAATACGATCCCGATTTTTTTGCCTGCAATATATTATGGATATGCATCCCGCCAAAAGCTCGTTCTGGTAATGGAGAATCCTACCTATATAGTATTGATACTATTATAGCATTAGCTAAACAGTACAATATAAAACAAGTGGTTTTAATAAGCTCTACCGGTGTTTATGCTGATGATAATGCAGAAGTAGATGAATTAAACATCCCCCAACCTAACACAACATCAGGCAATACAATGCTCACAGCCGAACAATTATTAAAGGGGGAAGCCGCTTTTACTACAACCATTATTCGGTTTGCCGGTTTAATCGGGCCCGGTCGTGATCCCGGAAGATTTTTTGTAGGGAAGAAAGATATACCCAATGGTAACGCTCCTGTAAATCTTATACATTTAACGGATTGTATAGGCATAAGTTTAGCTGTTATAAAACAACAGGCTTTTGGGTATACCTATAACG
This sequence comes from Mucilaginibacter sp., assembly GCF_039935595.1. Classification (GTDB taxonomy): domain Bacteria; phylum Bacteroidota; class Bacteroidia; order Sphingobacteriales; family Sphingobacteriaceae; genus Mucilaginibacter. Next base: position 46,207 of record NZ_JBDTJZ010000225.1, read on the forward strand.
CCTGCAGCCCTGATCATCCCACAAAACAAGCCTTTTATACCAAAGCCTCTACCTGTGCTGGGTTAGCTGTACCTGAATTTATTGACGAAAAAAAAGACTGGAAAATCATTTCCAGTCTCTACGTTAATACCATTTTAAATTACCGGTACCAAATCAATTCTTTAATGAATTGGCTGGATACATCCGTAGGATAATATTATTCTACCCCTTTTACTTTGGTTTGTAAGCTATATAAGGCTTTTGAAGTGGTTATAAACAAAACATCTTTGTTTTTTCCGGCAAAACAAACGTTGGTTGTGGCAGGTGCCGGCACAGATATTTTATTGATCAGTTTGCCTTGAGGGCTGTAAACATTTACACCACGGCTTGTAAGGTAAACATTACCCATATTATCAAGCGTCATACCGTCTGATGGCTGATCTGCAAATAATGTTTTTTCTGATAACGTACCATCCTTTTCAATTTTGTATTTGTAGGTCTTTCCATAATAGTCACCAACATATAAGTATTTACCATCAGGTGTGCCTACAACACCATTAGGTTTTTTCATATCACTAACAACGGGTATAGCTTGCGAAGCTCCTTTGGGTAGGTAATAAACTTTATCGCCGTCCAAATCACTGGTTTTCTTACGCGTCCAAAAATCACGGGCAAATAATGGATCGGTAATGTACATACCTCCATTTTTATGGATGTAAACATCATTAGGCGCATTAAACATATGGCCCTGGTAATCATTTAACAAAACGGTAACCTCCTGTTTAGGGCTTATAGATAGCAATTGATTTTTTTCTTCAGAACAAACAATCAAATTGCCTTTTTTGTCCATAAACATCCCGTTAGGTCTGTGTGCATGTTCCATCCATACCGATAAATTGCCGTCGATATCATATTTAAATATCTTATCATTAGGCATATCCGTAACAAACAGATTGCCCTTTTTATCAACCGTAGGGCCTTCGGCGAAGCCAAATTTATCAGATATAAGAACAGGCTTTGCATCAGCAGCTAATACAACAGTAGCCGTATCAGCAGGGGCATTAAGTTTTAATGAAGGCGTTATACGTCCATTCATGGTAAACGATGAAAGCGCAAAAAAACCCGCGCCAATAGCTAAAAGAGCTTTGTTAATATTTTTCATTTAGTTTTTATTTAATTGGATAAATAGTAAAAGGTTTGGTTTAATATCCGTTCCTCAATAATCGATAATAATGTGCTTAATACCAAATTTAGCATTGCAATTTTTACAAACATTTTGCTAAATTTGTTAGCATGAAGCGTTCAGGAAGTGCTGATTTGCCGTTACATTATGGATATGTGCCCCAATGGCTGGCAGAAAGAATGGCAAAGTTAGGGCTGGCTGTTGTTGAAACTATAGTGATGGATTATGGCAAAGACGAAGTTTTACGCCGTCTGAGCGATCCTTTTTGGTTTCAAAGCCTGGGGGCGGTTATGGGGATGGACTGGCACTCCTCAGGTATTACTACTTCGGTTATGGGTGCTTTAAAACGTGCTGTTAATCCGCATAGTAAAGATTTAGGGATATATATTTGTGGTGGCAAGGGTAAATACTCCAAACAAACTCCTGATGAGCTTATAAAAATAAGCGACCGTACCGGCCTTAACGGCACTGAACTGGTGAGGTGTAGTAAATTGAGCGCCAAGGTTGATAATACAGCCATACAGGATGGCTTTCAGTTATACACTCATAATTTTATTTTAAGCGATACCGGGAAATGGACCGTAGTGCAACAAGGTATGAGCGACCATAGTAAAACAGCGCGACGCTATCACTGGCATTCGGATGCGTTAACCTCGTTTGTTGATAATCCGCACACTTCTATTTACGGGCAAAATGCAGGTTATATTTTAAATATGGCTGATAAGCACGCCGCATCATCAAGGGCCGGAGTTATGCAGATAGCTAATGAAAACCCTGATATTATGCTCAAAGAGATCAATAAACTGGTTATGCCATCGCATCATGACGTAAAAGCCAAGGATGTTGACCTGAAACGATTGGGCAGCGTACTTTGGCTGGCACATGAAAAACGACCGGAAGATTTTGAGGAATTGTTATTATTAAAGGGGTTGGGTCCGCGTACTTTACAGTCGTTAACGCTGGTAAGCGAAGTGATACATGGCACACCGTCGCGTTTTAAGGACCCTGCAAGGTTTTCATTTGCACACGGCGGTAAGGACGGTCACCCCTTCCCTGTGCCTATTAAGATTTATGATGAAACAATAGGAACTTTACAAACCGCTATACACAAAGCTAAATTGGGCAATACCGAAAAAAACGAAGCCATAAAGCGGTTAACCAATATAGCACAGCAAGCCGAAAAAGATTTTATACCAAACGCCAACTTTGATGAGGTGATTGAAGAAGAACGCAGCAACTCCTGGAAATATGGTGGCCGTACCGTGTTTGGCAAAGCAAAACCACCCTTGCAACAACAATTAAAATTATTTTAATGCTGCATTTATTGCTTTAGCCGAATCGAGATGCATTTGTAATGTTGGTAAAGTTTTAGCAGCAAATTCTTGTATGGTACCGCTGGTATTATCGCCAACGCTTTTAAATAATTTTATGGCTTTTTGATGGTCATCAACCATCATTTCCATATAAGCCTTATCAAACTCAACGCCCGACTTTGCCGAGATCCCGGCTATCATTTTTTGATGTTCCATGCTAATGGTATCACGGTCATCAACCATTTTATCGGTCTCTATCTTTTTAAGTTCGTTACCAGCTCTGGTATGATCGGCTATCATCATATTGGCAAAATTTATAATGCGGGCATTTGATGAATGGGTTTTAGCTACCCCGGCTGCTTTTACTTCGGTAAGCCCTGCTTCAAGGCCTTTCTTAATAAAATTTATGGCCTCATCGTCCGCAAGCGTTTTGTCATTATAGTTTTTACCTTTCCGGGCATCCTGGCATGAATATGCTGTAGACATGATTGCCACGGCAGCTAAATAAAAAAATACCTTTTTCATGATTGGTTATAATTTGTTATCAGGATAACAAACTTACTGTTATATGGTTTACAAAACCATATAAGTCAGGTATTTTATTTTAAGCTATGGCTTATGCCAGGTTTCTGCCGGCGTTAACTATACCATATACTGTACGTATGGCCAGCTTTTTATAAACCTCTGATAGTTCTTCGTCCGAAGTATTGTTTAAACAATGCAAAGCATAATGTTGCACTATGACCAATGGCAGTACAATACGCTCACGAATACCTATTGATCGGCGCTCAACAGGCGAATCTTCCATTAAAGCTTTTGTTTCTGTAAGTTCCAACAACAATGTTTTAGTCAGTTCAAATTCATCTTTAAGCTGTTTCCAGAAAGCGCCAAATTTTTCATCTTTTTCTAAATAAGTCGTAAGCCTGAAATCAGATTTAGACATTGACATAATGCAATTATCAACCATCGTTTTA
>NZ_JBDTJZ010000226.1:0-33922 GCF_039935595.1 Mucilaginibacter sp.
CGAGGATGGTTTATCCAGCCCGTTATGTTCAAAGCGGGTGTTCATCCACGCTTTATCATTCCACTCATAAAAAGTATCGGCAATTATGGATGCTGTACGCGGCGGCTCTTCCCAGCGCAAGGCAAACGGATCGCCTTTTTCCAGGTCCTCACCGGTATTTGAGGCGATGAAATATTTATAAGCTTCTCCGTTACCAATGTTAGGTACAAACCCTTCCCAAATTCCCGATCCATCCCAACGGATATACAAACCATGCGAGCCACGGTTCCAGCCGTTAAAGCCCCCCATTACCGATACAAACTTGGCATTGGGTGCCCATACTGCAAAGTAAGTTCCCACCACACCATCATGCTCTACTACATGCGAACCCAGTTTTTCGTACAGCTTATAATGCTTACCGGCTTTAAATAGTTCGATATCAAAATTAGTAAAACGACTGTAAGGATGCACATTATATTTTTGCACAATTACGGCAGGAATAGTTTTTTTCGCAGTCGCAGATTTTGGTACTGTAGCTTTAGTCGCCTTTTTTACTGTTGTTTTTGCTGGTTCGGTAGAAGTGGAAGTTGCTTTTTTGGCCATAATCAAGTACCCCTTACGGGGATTAGCATTTGTATGTAACAATCAAATATATCAATATTGTTTTTGTACACACCATAAACTAAAAAGACTTACAAAGTTTTTAAAACCTTTGTAAGTCTAATCATGATAATTTTAAAAATCCTATAAATCCTAGTCCTACTTACTTATTTCCAGACGTTTAAAATTCTTACTGAATTTCATCTGCAGGCAACCATCTTTCGTAATGGTAAAATCGGTTATCGGCCTGCCGTCGCTGGCCATAATTTTTGATGGTTTAAATGGCAAACCAATAATATTAAACGCATAGTTTTCATAACGCGGATTATATAAACCCTCCATACTTTGATTAATTACAAAGCTGGTTTTAGTACCGCTAACCGCAAATTTTTTCTCTAAATAAATATCCTGCTCGTAAGCAAATGTTTCGCCATAATCTTCAAACAGGAAGGAGTTAGCTTCATAATCGCTATAATAAACATTCAATATAACCTCTTCAATTTCCTTTTCGCCTACATATTGCATTACCGGATATTCAGGTATAATTGAGCCCGCTTTTACAAAAATAGGCATAGTTTCTAGCGGTGTTAAAACCTCGGTTTCTTTGCCGCCGGCCACTACCTCATAGGTCCAGAAATTATACCAGTTGCCTTTTGGCAGGTACACTTTACGACTTTTTTGTCCGGGCTCTAAAACCGGGCATATCAATATCTTATCGCCATAAGTAAATTCGTCCTGGCGGAAATGGTTGCTTAATACTTCCTGTTCCTGCATTACCACCGGCCTTAAAATAGGGAAGCCATAACGATGGTGTTCCCAAAATGCCGAATACATATAAGGCAGCAAGCGGTAACGCAATTCAATAAATTTACGATTGATACTGGTAAACGGCTCGCCAAAACTCCATGGCTCACGCTCCTTGGTATCGCCTGCTGAGTGCGCCCGCATAAATGGCGAGAACGTACCCATTTGTATCCAGCGGGTAAACAGCTCGCCATCAGGCTCACCACTAAATCCGCCTATATCGGTACCAACAAATGGTATGCCCGAAACTGACATACGCTGGCACTGTATATTACCTAATTTTAAATGCTCCCACGAGGCTACGTTATCCCCTGTCCAGGCGGAAGCATAACGTTGCACGCCTGAATATCCTGCGCGGGTTATAGTAAACGGACGCTTATTTTTCATCAGTTTGCGCAAACCTTCGTAGGTTGAGCGTACCATTTGCATACCATACACGTTATGCGCCTTTCGGTGCGACCCACGTTGCCCGTCGTATTGGTGACGCACATCATCCGGGAAAGTACCCGCGCCAAATACAGCCGGCTCATTCATATCGTTCCAAACACCGGCTACACCCGCTTCAACTAAACCCTCAAATAAGCCGCCCCACCATTCGCGTACATCAGGGTTGGTAAAATCAGGAAACTGGCAGCGGCCCGGCCATACGTGGCCCTCCATAAAATAGTCATCGCTGCGGCGGCAAAAATGCCGGTTTTCCTTACCTTCTTTAAATACCCAGTAATTATCGTCCACACGTATACCGGGGTCAATAATCACCACCGTTTTAAACCCATCAGCAGCCAACTCGCTTATCATTTTCTTCGGGTCGGGGAAATATTTTTTGTTCCATGTAAAGCAGCGGTACCCATCCATATAATCAATGTCAAGGTATATACCGTCGCAAGGTATCTGATTCTCGCGGAAACCGGTAGCTATTTTACGCACTTTAGCCTCCGGATAATAACTCCAGCGGCATTGATGATAACCCAGCGCCCAAAGCGGCGGCATGGGGTGTGTACCTGTAAGCAGGTGATAGCTTTTTACAACATCCATCATGTGCGGACCATGTATGTAATAATATTGCAATTCGCCGCCATCGGCCCAAAAACTGGTTTTGGTTTTATCCTCGCCTCCAAAGTCAAAATGCGATTTAAAGGTATTATCAAAGAAGATACCGTGCGCTATATCATCATTTAAGCTGATGTAAAAAGGGATGCTGCGGTACAGCGGGTCCTGATTCCATGCAAACGAATAAGCATCAGTATTCCAATTTTTTAAACGCTTGCCGCGCAGGTTAAGCTCGGTGGGTTTATCGCCCAGGCCAAAAAAGCTTTCTTCGGGATGGCACTCTTTGGTGCAAAACACGTAGTATCCGCCAAATTTTATGTTTTCCTCCCAATGCATGGGCACCGCGTCAGCACTGGTAATATTATTCTCGTTGTCAGAAAATGAGATAAAAAAGTCCTGTTTGCGTATATGGCAACTTACCGCGCTGGTTGATATCCTGAATTCGTTATCATCCTCAAACAAGGTAAACGCTACATTTTTTGTGACTATTTTAGGTACCGCGTACGAAAACTCTTCTAAAAAAACACCATGTGGCGCAAGCCTCACTTTTATAACCTGCTCTGTTATAACTACTATTTCAACCTTAGCATCCCCATCAGTAAAGTAAAATTTGTTCTCTGCCTGCTCCACAGATTTTGGAATGCCCAGGTACTTTTTTATAATGGGCTTTATGGCCTCGGCGGGATTATTAAGGTGATGAAATTCTTCTTCATCTTCAAGTAATCTATTGGCCAACAACTCCGGATCTTGTATATTCTCTTCCATAAATAACTTTAATGTGTGTTTATCGCCACAACCATCTAATCAATATTGGGGTAATGCTGTTTCTAATAGCTAATAAACGATTTTTATTCAATAAATGCGCCATAAATTGCGTTGAAAATAACAAAAGCTTCAAATTTTTAGTAAAATCGCAATAATGACCCAATTAAAATTTCAAAATCACACCGTCCATTCCCGCAAGAGTGACATTTATCCCCGCTTTTATGTCGCTTGTGGAGTATTTTGCACCCGTTAACAGGTCGGTTAATTCTTTTTGGCCGTTTAAATTTAAACTATCTGCTAAATCACCGGGCAAAACAATCTGCAACTGACGCTCATTACGGTCAAAATTTACCACAATCAATATTTGCTGATCAGTATTATAACGCAGATATGCGTAAATTCGTTCGTCAAATCCGCCTCGTTTTTGGTTGGCTAGCATCAATTCATAAAATTTGCCTGTTTGCAGGGCTTCGTTATTTTGTACCGCGTTTAGCAGGGTACAATAAAAATTACGCAATTTTTTCTGATCGTCAGATAAGCCGCCGCCATCAAACTGTCCGTTGTTCAGCCATTTTTGATGCTCACGCAGCCCGCAATAATCAAATATACTGGTGCGGCCATCGCCGTCGCTAAAACCTTCTGCTATGTTGGCGGGCTCGCCCACCTCCTGGCCATTGTATATCATCACTGCCCCGGTTGATAAAGTAGCGGTTAGTATCATCCCCGGTACGGCGTGCCAGGCATCGCCGGCAAAAAACTCCGACGCTATGCGCTGTTCATCATGCGTTTCCATAAAACGTAGCATATGCTCCTCAACACCATTAGTATCATAGTTCCAAACGGCGTTTATTTGCCAGGTTGAGTTGTTGTACGGATCAGTGGTCAATCGCCTCACGGTATCATACAATCCGCTTTTATCATACAAATAATCAAATTTGCCTTTAAAAATATAATCGCGGTATTTGTTTTTATCATAAGCTTCGCCGATGAATAATATACCGGGCACTTCGGCTTTCAGTTTAGGCACCAGCCATCCCCAAAACTCAAATGGCACATGCTCTACCATATCGCAGCGGAAACCATCGACCCCTTTTTGTGTCCAGTAATGCAGTATGCGGTAAAGCTTGTTCCATAAAGGCGGCGGCGGGTCAAAATACCGCTGCCCGTTAGAGTAATCAACCCCGTAGTTCAGTTTAACGGTTTCGAACCAATCGCTTATTGACGGGTGTGCGTTAAAAACGTCATTACCGGTTACTTTGGCTGGATATTCGTGAAACTCCCCATCCTTTAGCGGGCTAACAAACTCATCCCCACCGGGGTTATAGCCATGCGGTACTTCAAAGTACTCACCTGGCATATAGTAAAAATCGTTATTTACGTCAAAGGCTTTATTGCTATGGTCGTCCTGACCAAAATCGCGCACGCCATCGGGTTTTTTATCTGATTGATAGGTACGCGCCACATGGTTGGGCACAAAATCAATAATAACCTTGAGCCCGTTATCATGCGTACGTTTTACCAGCGCCTCAAACTCGGCTATACGGTTGGGTACATCAACGGCCAGGTCGGGGTCAATATCAAAATAATCTTTAATAGCATACGGCGAACCGGCGCGCCCCTTTACCACATCCGGGTCGTCGGGTTTAATGCCGAATGCCGAATGATCGGTCATGGTGGCATGCTCAATTACCCCGCAATACCAAACATGGGTAAAGCCCATTTTCTTAATTTCCTGCAGGGCAGTATTATTAATATCGTTGAGCTTGCCTACGCCGTTCTCTTCAACCGAGCCATAGTATTTGTTAGTGGTATTGGTATTGCCAAACAGGCGCGGCAATAGTTGGTATATGATGAGTTTGTTGTTGGTGTGGGTTGGTTGCATTAAAAATTACCGGGTATAACTTAAAAAGTTAAATATGGTAAAAAAATAAACAACGGTTAAGTCATGCCGAATTTATTTCGGCACCTCATATACAAAGTCTTCAACCCGTCAGTAGGAATATCCTGTGATATTTCGAAATAAATCAAAAATAAATGCAAACAGATTAGGAAAAATATAAAAGTTTAATTTTATCTTTAGTTTAACTTTTATTATCACATAGGTTAAATACAGAGTTGCTCCTGTTTTATCTTTTACACATATTTAAACCTTTATCATGTTAAACTCAAATTCAACTGACCACGAACTTAATGTTGCTATATTAATTTATGACGGCGTTGAATTGGTTGATATGAATGGGCCATTAGACGCTTTTCTTCACGCCAACCGGTATAATGGCAATCGCTACAACGTTTATACCGTATCAGCTACGATGGATGCAATTATAAGCGAAGGTAACGTAGTTACTATAGTGCCGAAATATGACATTACTAATTGCCCTAACCCAGACATTATTGTTATTCCAGGCATTATTAACAAGCAGGTAAATGAAACGATTATTACCTGGTTAACAGCGATGTGCGAGAATCCGGAAAGGATAATTATGTCAGTATGCATTGGCTTTTTTACTTTGGCCCAAACCGGCATTTTGTCGGGCAAAAAGGCAACTACACATTACCTTTCCATCAGCGATGCCCATAACAAATATCCAGACGTTATTTTCGAAAAAAATGTCAGATATGTAGCGGATGGCAATATCATAACTACAGGTGGCATCACCTCCGGAATTGACGGCGCACTATATTTGATTGAAAGGCTTGATAACACCATCATCGCGCAGCAAACCGCGGATGTAATGGTTTATAACCGCGAAGCACCGTTGCCGCCGTTTACCATTTTACCACCTTATTTCAGTATCTAAAAGTTAATCTAATAATAAACCCTAAGTTAAACCAATCGCAATGTCAATCAACAACAAAAAACCCGGTTCCGGCACGTACACATACCGCAGCCTTTTAAACAACCCTGATCTGGCCGCTACATTTGATTCGCTAGAATTTGGCCGGGGAAATCTCGAAATCAAAATATCTGAATCAAATGCTATTTCCGGAAGGATTTATGATACCGGATGGGAACTGGTGCTAAAAGGCTCCATTCAATATGGTTGTCCGGCAACTTTATGGTTCCAGGGCTCGGGTATAGTTAGCGGCGCACCATGGGTTTATGATTATCTGGCCTATTTGGTGCCTCAAATACCCAATGGTATTGACCAGATACCTGTAATTACCGGCAGCGTAACGCGTGCAATCGCACACCCAAATGGTAGTGGCGGCACTGCTCCTGCAGGGGTGGTTTGTTCTTTTTATGCGGTAATTCAAAGTACTTAAACAAGTAATACCTAAAACCTTAACACATGAATAATCCTACCGAAGTGCATCCATGCTGCCATAGCAATGCACCGGATACCCCTACGCCGCCAGTAACTTCAACCCTAAAGCAAACTACCCGATCGCTGCCATCGATATCAATGAGCATATTAATTGCTTTTTTTCCGAAATGCCCGTTTTGCTGGGCAATTTATATGAGCATGTTCAGTAGTGTGGGTTTAGCAAGGCTGCCATATATGCCCTGGTTGCTGCCTGTACTGCTGTCTTTTTTGGCTATTCACCTTTTTTTGATCTACCGGAAAATACCACAAAAAGGGTATATACCCTTTGCGGTAAGTGTTTTAGGGGCTGTAATTATTATATCCGGCAAGTTGTCTTTCCCTTCTCAAGAATGGGTGCCAATTCCCGGCATGGTGTTGCTGATATCAGGATCGCTACTTAATAATTTGGGTGATGCACTTATACTAAATCAAATTAAAAACATAACAAAACTTTATCATCATGACAAGTAAAAAACAACTAAAGGTGCGCAGATCGCTCATCGAACTTCAAAAAGACTATGAAGCCGGCAACAAAAAACCGCTTGAAAATTTAATGCGTGCCTGGAAAGGCATAAAAGAACTACCCTATGACAACTTGAAATCGTTTTTTAAAATAGGCGGATTTCATGGAGAGCCTTTTCGTGGGGCAGGTTGGGGAAATAGTAGTTATTGGGGCGGCTATTGTAACCACGGTAATGTATTGTTCCCTACATGGCACCGTGCATATCTGGTTATATTAGAGGAAGCATTGCAAAGCATCCCCGGATGTGCAGATGTAATGCTGCCGTTTTGGGACGAAACTGACGAGTACTCGCGCACTAAAGGAATTCCATGGCCGCTAACGGTTAAAGATTTTGAACTTGACGGTGTTACGATACCTAACCCTTTGCGCTCATTTGTATTCCCCATAAATATTACCGACCATATAAGCGGAGATAATCCTAATTACTCGAAACCAAAATTGTATGAAACCGTTCGTTATCCTTTATCGGGGTTAGTAGGCAGCCAACAGGAAATTGACGCAACAAATGCACATAACGCTCAGTATCCTGACTATGATAAAAATGTGGAGATATTGAATGAAAATATACTGAACTGGTTAAACAGCTATATTATTGTGAATGGTGAAAAAATACAGACCAATGTGGCCCAAAAATTTAGGGATTGCCTAAACGCACCCAATTATACCGTTTTTTCAAATACAACATCGGCTAATGAATGGAATGCTGAACGACAAACCATAGACCCGAAAACCGGACAGCCTATTAATACTGATCCTTATAAAGTAGTAGTCCCGTTAGAATCACCACATAATAGTATCCATTTGGCCGTTGGCGGATGCGATGTACCTGGCTACGATAGGTCACCTATAGCGGGCTCAAACGGAGATATGGGCGAAAATGATACCGCCGGTTTAGACCCTATTTTCTACTTCCATCATTGCAATGTTGACCGTATGTTTTGGCTATGGCAAAAAAAACATGGCTTTACCGATAAGCTGGAAATTATTGCCGAATATCCCGGAACAAATACAGTTGACAACCAGGGGCCAACTCCCGGCTTTGCGCCAAACTCATGGCTAACGCTGGAAAGCCCGCTTGATCCGTTCAAATTAAATATAAATGGTAAGGAGCGCACCTATACCTCGTTAGATTGTATTAATATCGAAAAACAAATGGGTTTCACTTATGGCCCAGGTTCGTTGGATGAACTTGCAAAACCAGCGTTGAAAGCAGAGAAAGATGCTTTTGAAAGTAAGATAATTAAGGTTTCGCGCATCAATAAAGCACCTATCAGAGGTTCATTTATGGTATCGGCATTTGTTACTGTTGGCGGCGAAAAATTGCACTTAGGCACCGAGGCCGTATTGAGCCGGTGGAACTCAAAGTATTGCGCCAATTGCCAAACGCACCTGGAAGTTAAGGCATTTTTTAAATTACCGGTAACAGACGGAAAGCTGCTTAAAAGTTTAACCGACAGCAATTTTAGTAATGTTAATGTAGAAATAAATGGGCGCGATGGCTTACTATCGGGTCAGCCAACCAATAACCTGCGCAGTGATGGTGTGCAGGCAACCAGTTTTAAAATGGAGATCATTTAAATGATTATTCATTGTTTTAAAAAGCGGAGGTCCTTTTCGGTCCTTCGCTTTTTTTGCATGGATTTATTTTTGTCTCTAAAAGAGTTGCCAATGGTAAATTATTAATATTATTAGGCTTATCCTGAGTATTTCACCTCCCGCTCCTCCCCATGCACCAAAACGGTAATTTGCGTATCCGATAAATTCTTAATATCCACTCCGGCCTTGCTTATTTTAACATTTAACAATGCCCCACGAAAGCCTACGTTAAACGAAAAGGATTGCCATTTATCCGGTAGAAAAGGATTGAATGATAGCTTACCATCCTTTACTCGCATACCACCAAAGCCTTCAACCACGGCCATCCACGTGCCGGCCATGGAGGTGATATGGCAGCCGTCTTCGGTATCGTTGTTATAGTCATCAATATCCAGTCGCGAGGTGCGCAGGTAAAATTCGTATGCCCGTGCCTCATCGCCCAGTTTGGCGGCCAGTATGGCATGCACACATGGCGAAAGCGATGATTCATGCACCGTACGCGGCTCGTAAAAATCAAAATTGCGGCGTATGGTATCTATATCATACCTGTCCTCAAAAAAGTAAATGCCCTGCAATACGTCAGCCTGTTTGATATAGCAGGAGCGCAATATCCTGTCCCAACTCCACTTTTGGTTAAGCGGGCGCTCCCCAATGGGGATATCTTTAACCAATATCTGTTCCTTATCTAAATAACCGTCCTGCTGCAAAAACACTTGCTGCTGCTCGTCATACGGGTAATACATGTTTTGAATGATGTGCGTAAATCTGGCAAATTCCACCCCCTCATTAAAGCTGATCTTACTTATCAGCGCGTTGTATTTAGCACTATCGGCAGCCTTCACTTTGACTATCACATCCAGCGTATACTGCATGCACCAAACGGCCAGCGTATTGGTGTACCAGTTGTTATTGATATTATTTTCGTACTCGTTTGGCCCGGTAACGCCCAGCATAACATATTGTTGTTTAGCCTCGCTCCAGTTAACCCTTTGCGACCAAAACCTGGCGATAGCTATCAGCACTTCCAGGCCATAATCTTCCAAATAAGCCTCATCCGCTGTATAGCGCACATAGTTATAAATAGCATAAGCGATAGCGCCGTTACGGTGTATCTCTTCAAAAGTTATTTCCCATTCGTTATGGCATTCGGTGCCATCCATGGTAACCATAGGGTATAGCGCTGCGCCGTCTTTAAAGCCCAATAATTGCGCATTCTCAATTGCTTTGCCCAATTGCTTATAGCGATAAAGCAGCAGATTACGGGTAACTTTCGGGTCGGCGGTAGCCAGGTAAAACGGCACACAATAGGCCTCGGTGTCCCAATAGGTAGAGCCGCCATATTTTTCGCCGGTAAAGCCTTTGGGCCCAATGTTCAACCGGTCATCCTCGCCGGTATATGTTTGGTTTAGCTGAAAAATATTAAAACGGATAGCCTGTTGCGCGGCCACATCGCCCTCAATAATGATGTCATTATGCTTCCACTTTGCTGCCCATGCGGCAGCTTGTTCGGCCAGCATGGTATCAAATCCTTTTTTGCTAACGCGATCAAGGGTCTGGTTCAATTGTTCAACCAAATTCTCCGCCTTATAATTCTGCGATGATAAATTAGCGGCGTACTTGATAATGGTAATAGGTTTGCTCTGTTCAGCCAGTAAATCGACTTTCGCGGCAACATATTTTTCCTTTTCAACGGGCCGGACCTTTCCCTCCTGCGAAATAGTGAAAAGCATACCTGTAGCCACTTCAAACCCTGTTTTTTTTGTCTTTAACTGTACATAGCCGCCATTAGGATTTGCTTGCTTTTTAACTTCGTCCCAAAACTTTTCATCGTAGTTGGCATCCTTGTTTTTTATATCCCCGTCTATATAGGGCGTAATGGTTATGGGGCCGTTAAAGTTGATTGGGGTTAAAGTATATTTTATGGCCCCGGTTTCGTCATCAGCCATACTGCAAAAACGGATGGCCTCTACCTCAACCTCTTTACCGTTGACTGTTTTAGCGCGAAAGTTTCGTTTCAGGTACCCCTCCTTCATATTGAGTTCGCGGCGAAAGCTAGCCACCTCGCACTTAGCCAGGTCCAGTTGTTCGCCATCAATTATTATATCAATACCTATCCAATTAGCAGCGTTAAGCACCTTGGCAAAATATTCGGGGTAGCCGTTTTTCCACCAGCCTACGCGGGTTTTATCGGGGTAGTAAACGCCGGCTACATAATTGCCCTGTAGGGTTTCACCACTGTAGGCTTCCTCAAAATTGGCACGCTGACCCATGCGCCCGTTTCCCAAGCTAAAAACGCTCTCGGCTATCTGCTGGTGTTCGGCATTAAAGCCTTCTTCAATTATTTTCCACTCGTCGAGTTTGAAGTATTGTTTCATAAGCTAGTCTAAATCTCCCCTGATAAAGGAGACTTTAATATTGTGATTGTTGCTATTAAATTAATCTAAAGCCCTCCCTCATGGGAAGAATTTGATTTGTTTCGAATATAACTATTATAACAATTAATACCTTTATGATATGAAACAACGGTTTTATTTTGACACATCTGTTTTTGGAGGGGTGTACGATACAGAGTTTGAAGAACCTACTTTACAACTTTTTGAAAAGGTGAAATTAGGAGAGATAACATGTATGTATTCTGATCTGACTATTGCAGAATTGAATAACGCGCCAAAAAAAGTAAGTGACTATTTTGAATCTTTACCTGCTAAAAATTTAGAATTTGTTGAAATTACATCTGATAGCCTTGAACTTGCCAGACAATATATTAGTGAAAAGGTTGTTGGCGAAACCAGTTTTGACGACTGTATTCATATCGCTTTGGCTACAACAAACAAGGCCGACATATTAGTTAGCTGGAATTTTAAACACATTGTTAATGTATATCGAATTCGTGGTTATAATTCTGTAAATTTGCGTAAAGGATATACAACAATAGAGATTCGTTCACCAAAAGATATTGTTAGTTATGAAGACGACTAAGCAAATAGATGATAAAGAGTTTGATACCGTAAAAACGTTTAGAACTATAAAGGAAAAAATATCTAAAGACATTTCCGGCATGTCGTTACCGCAATTAAAAAAGTATTTAAGCGAACAAAAGTTAAAAACGGTTAAACTGTAATTTTTAAAGAGCTTGCAATCTCTCCACACTCATCTCCCCCAAACCCTTCACCACCAAATTAGCCCCTACCAGCACTTGCGGCGACCCAATGCCCACTACCTTCATTCCGCCGTTAATAGCCGCTTCTACGCCCGCAATGGCATCTTCAAACACTACACAGTTGGCCGGGTCAATACCCAGCTCTTTAGCACCATTTAAAAACACTTCGGGGTCGGGTTTTGCTTTGGTTACTTTGTTGCCATCAATAATGACATCAAACAGGTTAACCATCCCTATTTTTTCTAAGATGGTCATGGAGTTTTTACTCGCCGAGCCAAGCGCGGTTTTTAGTCCGGCATCGCGGCAGGATTGTACAAACTCCCGCGCGCCGGGTAATACCTCATTAGGTTTCATGCGGGTTATCATATCCACATACCAGTCGTTTTTACGGGTAGCCAACTCTTCTTTTTCGGCATCGGTTTTGGTAATGCCGCCAAGGCCTAATATAATTTCTAACGACCGCACACGGCTAACGCCTTTAAGCAGTTCGTTTTGCTCTTCGGTAAAATCAAAACCTAACTCATTAGCCAACCGTTTCCAGGCTTTATAATGATAAATAGCAGTATCAACAATAACCCCATCAAGGTCAAAAAGGCAGGCTTGTATATTATTCATTTTGTTTGCGACCCTAAGCATTAGTAAACAGCCCTCAATTTATGAAAAAAGGACCACAGTGCTTAAAAAACCCCATAAAAAAATCCTGCCGGTTTATAACCAACAGGATTTGATATATCATATAACAAAGACGCAAAGTATTGCGCCCTTACAATTATTTACCGGCTACTTTAGCTAAAACTTCGTTGTTTTTAGCTATCTGGTTGCCTTTTTTCTCTGCTGAACGGCTTCCCGGCTCCAAATTGGTAGCATTTTTTAAGAATTGTACTTCTAACCTTGAAGTAGTTTTATTTCTTCTGTCTTTTCTTTTTAAACGTGTTACGCCCATGACTTTATTTTTTTAATGTTGTTAACCTCGAGGTCGGGAGCGGATTCGAACCGCTGTAAAAGGTTTTGCAGACCTCTGCCTAGCCACTCGGCCACCCGACCATTTTTAAGGATTGCAAAAATAGCAATTATTTATTGCTTGCCAACATTTATTTAAGGTTATTTCTGTTTATCTCCGAACAGAAAATCGCGGTAGCTATGGCCACATTTAATGATTCGGCCTTGCCTGCCCTGGGGATAGTTACCGCTTTATTAACCAGCTTAATAATATCGGGGCGCAGCCCATTACCCTCATTACCCATTACAATTAATCCCTCGGTGCCAAAATTGGTATTATAAATATTTTCGCCATCAAGTAAAGCGCCAAAAACGGGCAGTTTAACATCGGCTATTATCGCAGCAATATCAGTATAATGTATATTTACCCGCGATAATGAACCCATGGTAGCCTGCACTACCTTGGGGTTGTACACATCTACACAATCATCCGAGCAGATGATATGCGCAATGCCAAACCAATCGGCCGTACGTATAATGGTGCCCATATTACCCGGATCTTGTATGCCATCTAATATTAGCGAAAACTTTTTTTGCAATGTGCTGTATTTTATAGCAGGCCATTGGGGTATTTTTATCAGGGCTATAATATCGGGTGGGGTAGTTAAAGCGCTTATTTTTTCGATATTATTTGTCGAAATTTCCTCAAAATTTATTTTGTGCGATAAATTAAGCACTTTTGGGGCAATAGCGTTGGTATGGTAAACAGCTTCAATAGTGTAGGCAGAATTTATAAATTCGCTTACAGATTTATAGCCCTCAACCAGGAATGCGCCGTGTTCCCTGCGAAATTTTTTATGTTGTAAGGATTGTAATAAACTGATTTTTGACTTTGAAAGCATATAAACTGTATAATTTCCGCCTTACAATATTAAGTATTCTTCTGGTTTTTATCGCTGTAGGTTGCAGTATAACCCGCCGCCTTAAACCTAATGAAGCATTAGTACGCAAAATTACTATCAAGGGCATGGATAAGGAGTTTGCCGAGGCCGCTGTAAACTATGTGGACAAGCAACAGCAGCCCAATAACATACTTAACCTGCAATTTTATTACCTGTTCAGCAAAAACGGAAAGAAAAATATTGGCGAACCACCCGCCATTTTAGATAGCAGTCTTGTTGAATATTCGCGTTACCAGATAGAGCGCTTTATACAAAGCAAGGGTTATTTAAAGGCAAAAGTTACCGATACCGTTGTTATCAAAAATAAAAAGGCCGAATTGGTGTTTACCGCGGTACAGGGCCCGATGTTTAGGTTCCGTAAACTGGATGACAGTATTGCTGATAAAAAAGTGTCAAACCTGTATCAAACCTATCGCCGTAAATTATCGCATGTGCAGCCGGGCGGGCGTTTTGATACCGATAGTCTTGCGGCAGACCGTGACGCGTTTTTCCAGGTGATGAAACGTAATGGTTATTACGATTTTAACCGACTATATATGAATTTTAATTACGACACTACTTATAACAGCAGTGTTGCAGATATAAAAACTATTATTGATAATCCTCCAAATAAAACGCAGCATCCGGTATACACTATCAACAACACACTGATAACTATACAAAAAAGTAATTACAACGGTAACAATGCCTACTTAAAACAGCCCGTTGATACTATACAAGTTGATTCGCAATTCAGGTTTGTTGATTACTCGGGCCTGTTTAAGCCACATGTGGTAACTGATTATATTTTTCAGAAAAAAGGAGAGATATATGATGTAGACAGGCAAACGCTTACTACATCGCGCCTGTCTGAGTTAAACGTTTTCAGAAACGTGCCTAACCCAACCTATATTAAACTGGCTGATAGTACCAACCGGCTGGATACCAAAATAGATATTGTTCCGCTTAAGCAAATGTCTGACCGTGTTGAGGGCGAGTTTTTGTTTAGCGGCGGCCGTTACGGTTATAACCTGGGTAATACTTTTACTAATCGCAATATATTTAAACAGGCGGCCATATTACAGGTAAAGTTTAATGCAAGCGTATTATATGATAACGGCACAAGTTCCATTGATCCCGGCGGTGTGGAGAACCAGGAGTTTAAAATAGGTGCCAGCCTGGCATATCCGCGCATAATTTCTCCTTTTAATTTTGCCAAACCGGGCAAATACGGCGTACCGCATACTACTTTTTCAACCAATTACTCTTTATTTTTTCAGAAAGGGTTAGTGGAGCGCAAAAGCTTTATCACATCGGTTACGTATGATTTTTATGAAACGGCCAATAAATCGCATAGCGTTACGCCTATCAGTATTGAATATTCAAAAGGTACTATTGATCCGGACGCTTATAGGCAGTTACTGAGTAACGGCAGATACTCGTACGTTTATTTGATAGGTCGCACCGTATTTACAACCGGTAGCCAATATACTTATCAGGTAAACGCTAATCAGTTAAACACCTATAAAAATTTTACCTATTTCCGCGGCTCTCTTGATGTTGGAGGCAATGTATTATCGGGTATAAGCCGTGCCTTAAACACCGCGAAAGATTCATTGGGCCAGCGTACTATTTTTGGTTACGCCTTTGCACAATACACAAAAGCCGAGATAGACTTTAGAGTTTACCATAGCCTGGGTGGCGAGCGCCAGTTTATCTTCCGTATAAACCCGGGTATAGGCATACCTTACGGCAACAGTAACCAGCTTATTTTTGAAAAGAATTTTTATGCCGGCGGCGCTAATGACATGCGCGCCTGGCTACCCCGTACATTGGGACCCGGCGAGTTTAACCGTGCCAGCTATGGTGTAGGCGCTACTGCCGATACTATAAGGGGTAGATTGAAGTATCTGGACCAGTTTGGCGAAATAAAACTGGTTGCCAATGCCGAATACAGATACAAAATAGCCAATAACTTTTTTGGATCGGTGTTAAAAGGTGCCGTGTTTATGGATGCGGGTAATGTTTGGCGGCTGCATAAACAAATAGAAAACCCCGGCGGCGAGTTCAAGTTTGGTAACCTGTGGCAATCAACCGCTATTGGCATAGGCACCGGATTAAGATTTGACCTGGGTTTCTTTGTGTTCAGGCTGGATGCTGCCTTTAAGTTTAAGGACCCTCAGTTTAACGGTGCCGAACAATGGGTGCTCATCAGGCATGGGGATGAATTATTTAAAACGGGCGACTTTAAACGTGCCTTCCAAAAGGCCAACAGTACAGGTATCAATCCAGATGGAAGCATACGCGGCGATACTTATGGCTTTATGCAGCTAAATTTCGGTATAGGGTTACCGTTTTGATCGGATATGCAGATATGTGTACATCTGTCAAAAAACCCCTTTCAATCCATCAAAAATACTTTCAAAAAAGGTTGGAATGCTTAAACCGTTATGATGGTTAAAATATAAAAAGATGCAGAATATTACTATAGCAATAATAATAAACCGTTTAAATATATAGGCCAGTAAAATTAAGCCAATAGGTATGGCCAGCAGCAGTAGCCAGCTAATATGTATAGGCGTTAGCTTGCTATCATGCTTGTATATGTAATACAGTAATGAATGTGTGCCCGAATCATTAACATGTTTAACATACAAAAAGGTCGATCGTTCTATTTTATGGCGATAAAAGGCGGTGCCTTTATCAAATACCATTTCCTGCTGAAAACCGTTCAGCGTAAAACTAAACCTGCCACTTACATCCTCGCGAATATTGTTCAATGAGTCGGTAGCTACAATGGCTATTTCGCTTTCGGCAAAGGGGTTTTCCTTAACCATAAAATGATTAATGGATACAGTGTCGGCAAAAGCAAAGCTGCCTGTAAAAAAGCTCATCAGGCAAACGAATAATATCCTTTTCATTTTATAAAAGTAGTTAATGGTTTATTAAGTTGATTAAGTGAATAGTTATAATTTGTTTACAACTCGACTTTCTAAAATTAGTTTTAATTAGACGAATGTAGCACTACTCACCCAATCAACTTAATAAACCTGTTCAACTACCTTAATTTGCTTTACCAAACTCGCCATTGGCAGTAATAGTTACCTCATCGCCCAATATAGGTGATCTGAAACCCCGACCAAAGTTAAAGTCAGAGCGTTTAATAGAACCTGTAACCTTAAAGCCTGCGCTTTCTTTTTGAGTTTGCGGATTTACAATAGTTGCGCGGTGCCAAAGGTCCATAGTAACCGGTTTGGTTACACCGTGTAGTGTCAAATTACCTACCAGTTTAAAGTGGCCCGCACTGGTTGGGGTAACCGAAGTACTTACAAAATTCATGGTAGGATATTTAGTTACGTCAAAAAATTCGTCGCTTTTAAGGTGTGTGTCGCGTTTATTATTATCGGTATTAACCGATGCGGTTTGTACTACCAAGGTAATTTTAGCATCACTAAAATCGGGTTTAGCACTTACAATGGTTACATCAAAATCTTTAAAAAAGCCATCAACATCTGATATCGCCAGGTGCGTAATAGTAAATTGTAAACGCGCGTGGGCTTTATCTACTTTCCAGGTAGACTGAGCAATAACCGTAGATACCGTTAATGCTGCAATAGTTAAAAAGGCGAATATCTTTTTCATTTTTTGAATATATGTTATGTATTTCATCAAAAATATAGTTCTGTTCTATACTTTTTAAAATACTTGTTTAAACATCCATACTGCGACTTTGGCATGTTTTTTTTATTTGGCATTCAGGTTAGGTAAATTATTATTCCCTTTAAGATATCGCTCCAGATAATTAAAGCCTACACTTTTAATCAGTACCGAACTTTGGCTATTATAAGCTGCGCCATGTGCCCCTTTTGGATATATCCGCAATTCGGCGTCCTTTCCTGCATCAGTTAACGCGGTTATTAGCTGCATGGTATTGGCCGGGTGCACATTATCATCGCTCATGGAGTGTATCAGCAATAAATGGTCTTTTAAATTACCAGCATAGGTCATGGCCGAGCTTGCTTTGTACCCTGCTGCATTATCAGGCATTGTACCCATATATCGTTCTGTATAAATATCATCATACAATGTCCAATCGGTAACCGGCGAATTGGCTATGCCTACCTTAAACACACCAGGGTGAGTAAGCAGGCTGTAAACAGTACTGTAACCGCCATAGCTGGTACCCATAATGCCTATTTTACCGGCATCCACAAATGGCATTTTGGCTACATAATTGGCTGTTTCCACAAAATCATTGCTTTCCCATTTGCCTAATTGCTTATATACCACCTTCATAAAAGCACTGCCGTAATTGGCTACGCCGCGGTTATTTACATCAACCACAATATACCCGTTCTGCGCCAGCCATTGCTGCCAGCCATCGGTATAAAACTTATTAAAAACATCGTGCGATTCGGGACCACCGTACACAGTCATCACCACCGGATATTTTTTATTAGGGTCAAAGTTGAAAGGCTTGATCATATATCCGTCCAGCGCTACGCCATCGGTAGTTTTAAAGTTAAAAAACTCGGGGGCTGAGTAGGCGTGCCCGGTCACAAAGGCACTTACAGCCGCGTTATCTTCCAGCATTTTAAGCTGCGTACCTTTATTGTTGCGTAAAGCCACATGCAAGGGGGTGGTAATATTGCTGTACTTATCCAGGTAATATTTAGCATCCGGCGACATATCAATATCATGAAACCCGCTTATATCTGACAGCTTGGTTTTTTGGCTACCATCATATTTAATTGAATAAAATTGCTGGTCTAATCCCCCCGTTTCAGCAGATAAATAATAAATGGTTTGCGTTTGCGGGTCAATGCGCGATACCTTGATCATATCCCAATCGCCTTTGGTAACCTGGTTTATTAACTTACCGTCATAACTGTAACGGTAAATATGGTAATAACCCGAGCGATCAGACACCCAAAAAAATTCCTTCGCTTTCTCCGGAAAGTAAACCATATCGTTCACATCAGTATAAAAATCAAATATGGCTACCCAGGTCGTATTTTTCTCATCTAATACCACATGATGCTCGCCGGTTTTTACGTTAAAGAAATACAGCTTCATGTGGTTCTGCGCACGGTTAAGTGTCATCAGCGCCAGTACATCGGGGTTACTTGTCCAGTAAATGCGCGGAGTATAGTAATCGCCGGTTTCATCAGGCTTTAACCATATATTTTTACCGGTGGCCACATCAACCACACCAATTTTAACGGTAGGGTTAGCATCGCCCACCTGCGGGATAGAAATATGGATATTATCATTATGGTGCCCTTCAAAATTGGTCATCTCAAAATCGGGCACTTTACGCTCATCAAACTGCCAGTAAGCAATGTACTTATTATCTGGCGACCAGTTCCAGGCTTGTGCCTGCCCAAACTCTTCTTCGTAAACCCAATCGTAATGTCCATTAAATATGCCGTTCTCGCTGGTCTTGTCGTGGGTAAGTTGTTTTTCTTTCGCGGTAGCAAAATCATATACATACATATTGCCATTACGCTCTATCCCAACTTTTTTACCATCGGGCGAAAGTTCGGCCGTACGGGCATCCTTAGCAGCCTGTTTAAGTTGCTTGGTAGCCAGATCATATACAAAGTAGTTTGATATGCCCGACCGGCGGTAAATTGGCCTGAAATCCGACTGAAAAACCAGGTGCTTGGAATCATGCGACCATTGGAATGATTCGTATGCAAACTGTTTTGTAGTACCGGGAAAGTTAAGGCCCTTGTTGGTAAACACCAGTTCGTCTGTAAGTGTTGCGGGCTCCATGGAGCGTATCTCGTCGTTAACAATATACGAGTACTTCTGGCCGCCATTTATCCAGTTAACACTCTCGGGGCCGGGTTTGCCGCGCAACCTTGATGTGGCGCGCATAGCATCAATTAATGAAGTATATTCCGGTTTGGTTTGTGCCCGCAGGCTCGAAAAAGATATGCCGCATAGCAGCAGCGCGCCGGTTACGCGCATGATGGATTTGTTAAATATCATAAATTAATAAAATCAGTTTTTAAAGCTAACAGATTTGGGGCATTTGCGCAATTATTAAAACACTTTAGGCATTAAACGTATATTTACAATAAACAATATACCATGATACTTTCTAAGACGCCCAAAGAGTCGCATACCGTAATGAACGAGTTGGTATTACCCAATGATACCAATATGCTGCATAACCTGATGGGCGGGCGTTTATTGCATTGGATGGATATTGCCGCGGCCATATCAGCCCAAAAACATTGCAATTATGTAGCGGTAACAGTATCGGTTGATAATGTATCGTTTAAACACTCGGTTAAGCTGGGCGATGTGATAACCATTGAAGCGAGGGTGACCCGCGCATTCAACACCTCGGTTGAGGTGCGTATAAATGTATGGGCCGAAAACATACCATCAGGCACACGTATTAAGAGTAACGAGGCTTATTATACATTTGTAGCGCTGGACAAAGAGGGCCGCAAAATACCGGTACCGGAGATTGTGCCCGAAACTGCTGAAGAGATCATTTTATATGACGGCGCTCTGCGTCGCAGGCAATTAAGGCTGATTTTGGGTGGTAAGATGAAACCGAGCGAGGCGACGGAGTTAAGAGCCTTGTTTTTCCCGGAGGAGGGAGTGTAGAGACGCAAAATGTTGCGTCTCTACGGTTACAGGTCGCTTAACAGCTCCAGTTTTTTATGGTTATATTCTTCCTGCGATATGAGGCCGTTATCAAACAGTGTTCTTAATTTTTTCAGTTTTTCAGTTAGCTCATCTGCTTTTGGTGCTTCCTGCACAGGTGCAGCTGGCGCAGTTGGTTGTACAGGTGGAGCGGCATGAAAAGCAGCCATAGCCGATGCAGCAGGGTTTTCAAACTGTACAGCTCCTGATTCGGCACGTTTTTCTTCCAGATCGCGCAGGCGTCGGGCCTCGCGTTCGGACTCTTTACGTTCCTGAGCGTATTGGTAAAGTTTACGCGCCTGTATTTTAGGCAGGTAATCAACCCCCATCTCCGACCCGTTTGTGGTTTGTATGCTAAACACGGCACCAATAATTTCTTCCTTAGTGGCTACGTCAACAATATCTTTCCAAACAAAATCAACAAATTTTATAGACAGACCGAGGTTTGCCGGCGTAAAAAACAATATCCGTTTATTGGTAAGCGCAATACAGTCAGGCAAAATATTTACCAACGGCTTTTTTTGCGTGGCAATGTATAATATCTCTTCGCCGGTGGTTAGCAAATCAATCAAACGCTTGTAAACCTTTTCAACCGCTTTAGGGTCCTGGTCGTCATGCAAAAATTTATCTATCATAGTGTTATTTCTATTTATGCGGTTGCAAAAATAATGAAATTCTGTTAGTTTCACTCACCCCGACATCGTTTCACTCGTTGACCCTTTTCACCTTCGGTGGAAAGAGGATTATTAAGAAAATAAACCACCCTCTCTGCGGCAAGCCGCAGAGAGGGTGGTCGAGCATAGCGATAACCGGGTGAGTAACCCTGTAAAATGATTAGGATACTTGAAGCTAAAGTTTATATTTGTGAAATTTTTTTTTAGTAATAATACTAAAACATCCTTTGCACAAATACATACTGCAAAGCACCAATTATAAAGCAAAAACAAGTTATACAAACTGAAACAAAACATTAAAATGAAAACTACCGCTTCTTTTTTTACAAAAATTACCCTGGGTTTATTAGTTGCCGGCAGCATAACGGCCTGCAATAAAAATAAAACTGCCGATACTACTGCGGCAACTACGCCACCATCTGCTGATAAAGAAGCGATAGTGTATGTAAACTCTGATACCTTGCTAACTAAATATGAATATGCAAAAGACGTGAGCACGCGTATGCAGGGAAAAGAAAAATCAGCCCAGGCCGACCTTGCTTCAAAGGGACAGGCATTTCAGCGTGAGGTTGCTGATTACCAAAAGAAACAGGCTACTTTAGCTGCTGATGAGCGACAGAAAACCGAGCAGCGCCTGCAACGCGAGCAACAGGAACTGCAAACTTACCAGCAAAATGCTTCGGCTGATTTTCAAAACAGTCAGGCTACCGAGAATGGTAAGCTTTATGACAAGATAGCTGATTTTGCAAAAACCTACGCTAAAAACAAAGGTTATAAACTGGTTTTAACCTATTCAAAAGCCAACCCTACTGTTTTATACGGCGACCCATCTTTAGATGTAACCGCCGATGTGGTTAAGCAACTGAACGAAGCTTACGCGAAAGAGAGAAAATAATGCAGATGTGCAAATGCTAAAAAATATTTAATTTTAATATGCAAAACCTCAGCTTAAAGTTGAGGTTTTCTTTTTTATAGGAGAAGACATGAGCAAGCACGAGGATTTTATGCGGATGGCTATTGAGTTGGCCGAAAACAATGTAGTAAGTGGCAACGGCGGGCCATTTGGGTCCGTTATTGTAAAAGATGGGATGGTTGTTGCACGCAGCTCCAATAAAGTGGTACCTAATAACGACCCTACGGCACACGCCGAAGTTTTGGTCATACGGCTGGCCTGCCAGGAGTTGGGCACTTATATACTATCGGGCTGCGAAATTTACACCAGCTGCGAACCCTGCCCCATGTGCCTGGCTGCTATTTATTGGGCAAGAATTGATAAAATATATTATGCCAATACCAAAGCCGATGCCGCAGCCATAGGTTTTGATGATGCCTTTATATATGAAGAATTGGATAAGGCATTGAACAAACGCAAACTACCCATAGTGCAACTTATGCGCGACGAAGCTTTGAACGCGTTTAAGTTGTGGAGCGAGTTTGAGGGAAGAAAGGAGTATTAGTCACAAAATGTCATTTCGAACGAGGTACGAGGAGAAATCTTATACAAGCGATAAGCTATGTGGAACTATAATTTTTACTTTTATATAACTACTAATCCGGATAGGTCAGTACTATATGTAGGCGTTACCAATGATCTGAGAAGGAGATTATTCGAGCACACTGAAAACAAAGGCAATCCTAAAACTTTTGCCGGGAAATATTACTGTTATAATTTAGTTTACTACGAGCACTTTACGCACATTGACTATGCTATCGAAAGAGAAAAGGAAATAAAGAAGTACCGAAGGGAAAAGAAAGACAAATTGATAGAAACAGTTAATCCAAATTGGAAGTTTTTAAATTATGAAGTGAATGAATAACATTTACCTGTATAGTTTTATAAGATTTCTCCTCGTACCTCGATCGAAATGACAGTGAGAAATTATTTTTCCTCCCCTTCATCCTTTTTAACTTCAAAAAATCCCTCCTGTAAGCCATCAATCTCCCTTCTGTCCCGTTTAGTTGGCCTGCCCGTACCCCTGTCGCGTTTAAGCACCGGGGCCTGAAACATTGATTTAAATGCCGGTGTCTGTTCAACCGGAGTAATATCTTCATAAAAGCCAACGGCGGTTTTGGCATCGGTACGGCTCTCCAGCAAGCCCGTTACTTTAATTATCTTACGATCAGGACCTTTTGATACCTGGTAAACCTCGCCAATTTTCACTTCGTGCGATGGTTTGATATTGTTGCCATCCAGCTTTACGCGCCCTGCTTTACAGGCATCAGATGCCAGCGTACGGGTTTTAAACAGTCTGATGGACCATAAATATTTATCTATACGGAGTTTTTCTTTTTCGGGCATCGAGTACAAACTTACAAAGTCTTAAAGACTTCGTAAGTTTCGTTTAAACAAAATCCCTAAAAAATTCTTTAATTTGTCAAAAGTTTAAATTTACCAATGCAAGATCTGAAGAAATTAATTGAAGCCGCCTGGGAAGACAGGAAACTACTGGAATATAACGAATACATTAACGCCGTTGAAACCATTATTGAACGGTTAGACAAAGGCGAGATACGCGTTGCCGAACTAATAGGCAACCGCTGGCATACTAACGACTGGATAAAGAAAGCCGTAATACTATACTTCCCCATCCGCCAGATGGAAGAAATTGAAGTTGGCCCGTTTGTGTTTCATGATAAAATGAAGCTTAAAACCAATTTCAAAAAAGCAGGTGTACGTGTGGTGCCCATGGCTACTGCCCGTTATGGCGCTTATTTGGCCAAAGGGGTTATCATGATGCCATCATACGTAAACATTGGTGCTTATGTTGACGAAGGTACCATGGTTGATACCTGGGCAACCGTAGGCTCGTGCGCGCAAATTGGCAAGCATGTTCATCTAAGTGGCGGCGTAGGCATTGGCGGTGTTTTAGAGCCTGTGCAAGCGGCACCGGTTATTATTGAGGATAACTGCTTTTTAGGCTCGCGCGCTATAGTAGTTGAGGGGGTGCATGTGGAACATGAAGCCGTATTGGGCGCTAATGTAGTATTAACCGCGTCGACTAAAATTATTGATGTTACGGGTTCTACCCCTGTTGAATATAAAAGCTTTGTACCGGCACGATCGGTAGTAATACCAGGCTCATACACTAAAAAATTCCCTGCCGGCGATTACCAGGTGCCTTGTGCCCTTATAATAGGCAAGCGTAAAGAATCAACCGACAAAAAAACGTCGTTAAATGACGCGTTGAGAGAGAATAATGTTGCAGTTTAGATGTGAGTATTGAGATGTGAGATTTGAGACATGATCCCTTATCTCAAATCTCACATCTCAATACTAACATCTCAAATCTCAAAAACATGAAAATACTGATAAGGCTACCTAACTGGCTTGGCGATGTGGTTATGAGTACGGCTTTCATCGCGGCGGTTAAACAGCTTTATCCTGATGCTTTGGTTGATGTGATCATCAAAAAAGAATTGAGCGGTATAGCCGCATTAATTCCAGGACTCAATAAAATTCACCCTTTTTCAAAGCAAGAATATAGCGGACTGGGCGGTGTTTACCGATTTGGCAAAAGTTTACGTGGCGAACAATACGACCTGTTTTTCACCCTTCCCGATTCTATTTCATCAGCCATGATGGGTTGGGCAACAGGGGCAAAAAAGCGTATTGGGTTCGGTAAAGAAGGTGGCTTTTTTTTGCTGACCAAAGTTTGTAAAAAACCTGTAAACATACACCGGGTTGAAGAATACCTGGCCCTGCTGGAGCAATTTACCGGCAAGAAAATTGACAACCCACAGGTAAAACTAAACGCCGAAATAAGCAACCCAAATAGCAAACGCGTTTTAATTAACTTAAACTCGGAAGCTGAATCGCGCCGTATGCCGGTGGTTAAAGGCATTGATTTAATAAATAAACTTACAAATGATTTCCCGGATGTTACCTTTGCATTTATTGGGTCGCCAAAGGACGCGGAGTATGTGGAGCAGTTTGTAAAAGCAGCCGATAAGCCAAGCCAGTTTGAAAACTATGCGGGTAAAACAGACCTGGCCGGGTTAGCTAATTTAATGGCCGAATCGAAAGTTTTGCTTACTACTGATTCAGGTCCGGCGCATTTGGCCAATAGTGTGGGCACGCCAACAGTAGTTTTATTTGGCGCGGGTAATGAGGAAAATACAGCACCCTATAATAAAAATAATTCAACGGTTATACGTGCCGGTAAATTAGAATGCGAACCGTGCGTGCGCAACACGTGCAAACTATACGGCATACCAAAGTGTATGGAGTTATTGGACGAACTACAAATTATTAACGCGGTAAGTTTATATTTAAAACATGCTTAAGGACGAAGTAGCAAAAGCTTTAAAAGTAATACAGGAAGGCGGAATCATCCTTTACCCTACTGATACCATTTGGGGTATTGGCTGCGATGCTACCAATACCGAAGCTATAAAAAAAATATATCAACTTAAGCAACGTAGCGAAGCTAAAAGCATGTTGGTGTTATTAGACACAGATGCCAAACTGCCCAGCTACATAAGCGAGGTGCCTGATTTGGCTTATGACCTGATAGAATTTGCCGAAAACCCGCTTACTTTAATTATGCCCGGTGCTAAAAACATATCGTCGGCAATAATCGGCGAAGATGGCAGCGTGGGTATCCGTATATCATCGCACCCGTTTTGCCAGCAGCTAATTCAGCGTATGCGTAAGCCATTGGTATCAACATCGGCCAATATAAGCGGCAAGCCATCGCCGCAATATTTTGGGCAGATAGATGCCGAAATAATTAATGGCGTGGATTATGTGGTGGATTTGGACCAGCACAGCATGGAAATAAAAAACCCGTCGACCATTATGAAACTGGCGCCTGATGGCAGGTTTGAATTTATAAGAAGGTAACAGAAGCAAGAATTAAGATTCAAGAAACAAGATATTTTGAAAGCGCATTTAAAGCACCGGGTGTTTACCGTTATATCGCAACTGGCAGGCGAGCAAAACTTGCAGGTATATGCTATTGGCGGTTTTGTGCGCGATATTTTTTTAAGCCGACCATCAAAAGATATTGATATAGTAATAATCGGTAACGGCATTGCCTTTGCCGAAACTGTCGCTGCCAAGCTAAAAGTGAGGTTAGCCGTATTTAAAAACTTCGGTACCGCTTCGCTTAAATACCAGGATTTGGAAATTGAGTTTGTTGGCGCTCGTAAAGAATCATACCGCTTAGATTCGCGTAAACCTATTGTGGAGAACGGGACTTTGGAGGATGATCAACAACGCCGGGATTTTACTATTAATGCGTTAGCTATCTCTTTGCACCCGGATACCTTTGGGCAATTGCTGGATCCTTTTGGTGGAATAAACGACCTGGAGCAAAAGTTAATTCGTACGCCGCTAAACCCGGTCGAAACATTTTCGGACGATCCATTGCGTATGATGCGCGCTATTCGCTTTGCCACACAGCTAAATTTTAAGATAGACGAAGTAGCCGTTGAGGCTATAAAGAATAATGCAGACCGTATCAGCATCGTATCGCAGGAACGGATTACTGATGAGTTGAATAAGATCATTTTATCACCAAAACCATCCATCGGTTTTAACTATTTGTTTGATACCGGCCTGCTGCATAAAATATTCCCGCAAATGGTTGCGCTGTATGGTGTTGATTATATAGATGGCAAGGGTCATAAAGATAACTTTTACCATACCCTACAGGTGCTGGATAATATTTGCGAAACTACCGATGACCTTTGGCTGCGTTGGGCCGCCATATTGCACGATATTGCCAAACCGGCCACCAAACGCTTTGAACCCGGCCACGGCTGGACATTTCATGGCCATGAGGATAAAGGTGCACGCATGGTACCTAAAATTTTCGCGCAGCTAAAATTGCCGCTTAATGAGAAAATGAAACAGGTGCAAAAGCTGGTACAATTGCATTTACGGCCTATTGTATTGTCGCAATCTATAGTTACTGATTCTGCAGTGCGAAGGTTATTATTTGAGGCTGGTGAGGATATTGAGGGGCTAATGCTGTTGTGTAAAGCAGACATCACCACAAAAAACGAATATAAAGTAAAAAAATACCGAAATAATTTTGAAGCCGTACAACAAAAATTAAAAGATGTTGAGGAGCGCGATAGTATACGCAACTGGCAGCCGCCAATAAGCGGCACTGATATTATGGAGCTTTTTGGCATAAAAGAAGGTCGTGAGGTAGGAGTTATTAAAAACCAGATACGCGAAGCCATACTTGAAGGCGAAATTTCCAACTCGCGCGAGGCAGCAATTAACTACACAATTTTAAAAGGCGCAGAAATTGGCTTAAAAGTTGTGGCAAACAGAAATTAAATTAAAACTTATATTTTTACAGCTTCTAAACAAAACAATGGCACTATACAGGTTTAAAATTACTTTTGAAGATTATGACGAGGTAACCCGGGATATCGATATCAAATCGAACCAGACATTTCTTGATCTGCATAAAGCAATTCATCAGTCAACAGGCTATAATCCTGAATTCCCTTCTTCTTTTTATATTAGTAATGACCAGTGGATAAAAGGCGAAGAGTTTACCTATTTGCCTAACCAGCGCAGGATTGACCGTGGTGTTAAATTAATGGAAAAAGTAAAGTTAAGCAGCTTTATTGATGACCCGCACCAAAAATTTTACTATACTTTTAATTTTGACCGCCCCTATGATTTTCATGTTGAACTGATGAAGATCATTTTAGATGAAACACCGGGCGTAACCTATCCGGCCGTTATAAAATCCGTAGGCGATGCACCAAGGCAAATTATACCTGGTGTTATACCTACCGATTTGCCTGTTGCCAGTGCCGATGATGATTTTGACTTCCTGAATGAAATGGCTTATAACCATGACGATGCTGACGAATTTACCGAAGTAGATGAAACCGGCGAAGTGGTTAGTACCCCGGCCGAAGAAACCGAGGAAGAAGATGAATTTGGAAGCGAGTTTGCGGATGACGAGGGCTTTGAAGATGACAGCAAAGCTCACGACGATTATTAGTTAGTTGATGGTTCATAGATGATGGATCATAGCCATATTTAGCTAACTGTTATGCAGCACCATGAACTATCATCCATGAACTACAAACCTACTTTAGTAGTAATTGCCGGCCCAACTGCTATTGGTAAAACAGCGGCTGCTATACAATTGGCTCAATATTTTAATACGGTAATTGTATCTGCCGATTCAAGGCAATTTTTTCGTGAAATGGCCATCGGTACTGCCAAACCTACGCCTGATGAACTGGCCGCGGCTAAACATTACTTTGTGGATTCGCATTCGGTAACCGAACCCTTTTCGGTAGGTGATTTTGAAAAACAGGGCCTTGAGCTTTTTGATGAGCTTTTTAAAACGCATAAGGTGATTATACTAGTTGGAGGCTCCGGCTTGTATATTAAAGCCATAACTGATGGGTTTGATAACATCCCCAATGCCGACGAAGGTATTCGCGAAAAACTTAACAAGGAGCTTGAGGATAAAGGAATTTCCTATCTGCAGGAAAAACTAAAACTTGCCGACCATGCTTATTATACCCAGGTGGATATTAACAATCCGCAACGCGTTATAAGGGCGCTGGAGGTTTTTGAAAGCACGGGGCAACCCTTTTCATCGTTTCGCAAGGCAGACGCCAATATCAGGCCGTTTAATATTATCAAAATAGCGCTGGATATGCCGAGGGAGAGGTTGTATGACCGTATAAACAATCGGGTTGATATAATGATGCAGCAGGGCTTATTGGACGAAGTTAAAAGCCTTATGCCTTATCGTCACTTAAACGCGCTAAACACCGTAGGCTACACCGAACTATTTGATTATCTGGATGGCAAAATCACTTTAAACGAAGCTGTCGAAAAAATAAAGCAAAACACCCGCCACTTTGCCAAACGGCAATTAACCTGGTTCAGAAAAGATAAAAGTTTCCATTGGCTGCAAGCCGATGAAAACCTTTATAAAAATTTACTTGATCTACTTAAAAAACAATTACTATAGTTACCAATATTTTGCGTCTCACATTACATATTTAGCAAGAGACACAAAATATTGTGTCTCTACAGGTTACTTCAACAACTTCAATAAATACTGGCCGTAGCCGCTCTTGATATATTTTTGCGCAATGGCCTTTAATTGTGTTTTATCAATAAAACCCATTTTATAGGCTATCTCTTCTATACAGCCTATTTTGGTATCCTGGCGCTTTTCAATAACCCGCACAAACTCGCTGGCATCACTTAATGAATCAAACGTACCGGTATCTAACCACGCTGTGCCCCTATCCATTACCCCCACCTGCAGCGTGCCCTGCTCCAGGTAATGTTTATTTACATCAGTTATTTCATACTCACCACGAGGTGATGGCTTTAAGTTTTTGGCAACTTCAATAACCGAGTTATCATAAAAATATAATCCAGGTACTGCAAAGTTTGATTTAGGGTGTTTTGGCTTTTCTTCAATAGATAAAGCTTTAAAGTTTTCATCAAACTCTACTACGCCATAGCGCTCAGGGTCGGCAACTGGGTAAGCAAATATGGCAGCCCCAACTACATCATTAAAGCTTTGTATAAGTTTGCTAAATCCGCTGCCATAAAATATATTATCGCCCAAAATAAGGGCGGCTTTATCATGGCCTATAAACTTTTCACCTATTACAAAAGCCTGGGCCAACCCATTGGGCTTCTCCTGAACGGCATATTCAAAGTTACAACCCATGTCCTTACCATCTCCCAATAAGCGCTTAAAGCTCTCGTTATCTTCAGGCGTGGTAATTATCAATACATCCTTAATATCAGCCAGCATCAGTACTGATAGCGGATAGTATATCATCGGCTTATCGTAAATAGGCATTAATTGTTTACTTATAGCCCTGGTAATAGGATATAAACGGGTACCTGAGCCCCCTGCTAAAATAATTCCTTTCATATTTTTTATGGTTGTTGTAATTTGCCGATACAAGCTATCAAGCTATCTCTCCAATAAGGTATTTCTATGTTAAATGTTTGTTTGACTTTACTTTTATCCATCACAGAATACGCCGGGCGTGTTGCTTTAGTAGGATATTCATCAGTACGAATAGGTATTACTTTTACACTTGCTGCGGATATATCAAATATGGCCCGTGCAAAATCAAACCATGATGTTACCCCCTCGTTGCTGTAATGGTACGTGCCGTAGTTTTTGCTGTTGATGCTGATGATATGTAAAATAAACCCGGCCAGGTCAATGGCATAGGTCGGCGTGCCTACCTGGTCGGCTATGATGCGCAACTCGTCCCTATCGGTACCAAGCTTTAGCATGGTTTTTACAAAATTGTTGGCATATTCTGAGTACAGCCAACCTGTACGTATAATAAAATGTTCTGGCAAAATGGCCTCAACGGCTTTTTCGCCATCTAACTTGGTTTGGCCATAGACGCTTATAGGGCTGGTTTCATCAGTTTCAACGCGTGGGGTAGCGCTATCTCCCTTAAACACAAAATCAGTTGATATATGTATCAATACCGCCTTATGGCTTTTGCATTGCACAGCCAGATTTTGAGCCCCGGTAACATTTACTTTTGCAGCCAAATCGGTATCTTCCTCGGCCTTGTCAACAGCGGTATAGGCTGCACAATTTATTGCGTACGTCGGTTTATATTTTTCAAATACCGCGCTTAGGCCGTCCATGTCTAAAATATTTGCTTCTGCCTCGGCCGGAAATATGATATTATTTATTTCATTAACGGCAGCCACATTTTTTATGCATTGCCCTAATTGTCCTGATGCCCCAAAAACAATAATATTGCCCATTTCAGTTTTTTAATATTTAACAGCAAATATGTTTACTATATTTTTAATACGGTCTATAAATTATTAAATTAAACTAAATTTGCTTTCATTATAACCTACTAAAATTGAAACAACTTATAATTAACTCTTATAATAAATTAAAAGAAACCAATATCCTTTCTAATTTTTTCAATTTAAGTAGTATCCAGATTTCTAATATCGTATTAATATTTCTTACCATAAGGCTCATTACAGGCGTTGTTGGCCTCGCAGAATTTGGCATCATCACATTCGCCTACAAATTTTCTCAATTCGCAGGTGCGATTATCAATTATGGTACTAACCAATCCGCGGTAAAGGATGTTGCCCACCATATAACCGATACCAGCAAACTAAGCTCTGCAATTAACAATACCTTATGTATAAGAGCGGTTATTTTCATGCTTTATATAATAATATTATTGATCTTGCCTATAATATTATCAGTTTTTCCTCTTTTTCCTATAGCCTACTATTGGTATATCCTGTATTCCATACCTATCGCATTAGCAGAAGTCTTTAATCCGCTGTGCTTTTTTCTTGGTGCCGAAAAATTAAAGCTATTTAACATTTATAACCTGTTGTTTAATGTTATTGCTGTTTTAACATTACTGTTTTTTATTAAAAGCCCGGCAAATGCCCTTTGGGTTAATTTTATTTTAGGTGTGGGCAATATTATCACTTACCTGGTTTTATTGGCCTATTTTGGCGCATTCTTCAAATTATCTTATAATCTCCCTTTAAAAAGCGAGATGTTAAAAACAGCAAAAGATAATTTTTATCTCACAGTAAATAATGTTTCAGGCAACCTTCAGCAATCGCTTGTATTATTTGCCCTGGCAACATGGAGTAATGCCAGTGTAATGGGCGCTTATTCTATTTGCGACAGGGTGATAGCACAATGCCGTGGCTTTCTGATAATTGTTTCAAACGCCATATACCCCAACGCGGTACACCTATATAAACAAAGCGGCAACTTATGGAATGCTTATAGAAAAAAAGCGAAACGCATTATAGCAATCGGGGCCCTTGTAGGTGCGATCCTAATATTTATATTGGCTGATTTTATTGTATATATATTAGCAAAACAGCATGATGAAACTGCCGTGCTATTTTTAAGGATTATGGCTTTTGTGCCGGTGGTATCTGCCTTTAATGTATTAAATGTAATTGATCAGCTCATCAAAAATAACGTAATTTATATATTCAGGATCGCTGTAATTATGTTCGTTATTGCTGCTTTTGTAGCATTTATATTATCATATATTGGCAATTATATACTAATAGGGGCATCAACGCTGATAATTGAAGCTTGCTCATTATTGATCTATGAGTATACTATAAAAAAAACAGCCATACAAAATGCCTAAGCCTGTAGCAATCATATTACTTAACTGGAATACGCCAATACATACCTCTAATTGCATCAATTCGCTATTAACTTATTGCAATGAAAAACTGTTTGATATTTTGGTTGCGGATAATGGTTCAACAGACGGTTCTTTATCTTTATTAAAAACGCAATTTCCTGATCTTATTTACATCGAAAATAAAGAAAACCTGGGCTTTGCCGAAGGCAATAACCGCGGTTTGGTTTACAGCATAGAAAATGGCTATATCTATTCGCTAATAATAAATACGGATACGCTGGTTGATGAGGACATTGTTATAAAATTAATGATGCACCTTGATAGGCATGTGGTGGCGGCAGCTGTTCAGCCTGCTATATATTGGATGCATGATAAAACCCGGATATGGAATGGGCGGGGGCTTTTTAACCCGGTGCTGGGTTCAACTTATTTTGACAAACCTCTTCAATATCCGGCTAATCCGGATGCTTATAAAATAGCTAATTGGGTAACAGGTTGCTGTATGATGGTTAGAAACTCGGCTCTGACTAAAACCGGACTTTTTAACAAGCACTTCTTTTTATATTATGAAGATAGTGATCTGTCTTACCGGTTACGCGGTGAAGGTTATGAACTGCATTATTTACCATCATGCAAAATTTACCATGAAGCAGGCGCATCAGCTACGATACAAAAAAAAGAAGGCGCTTTAAGTCCTGTTATCCACTACTATATAAGTCGGAACCATATATGGTTTTTAAGAAAATATGGGGTGTCGCTTCTCTATCCGGTCAATATATTATATAATGGATTTTATTATTTGTCCCTATGGGTATATTTTAAACTCCGTCGACGGAACGAAAAGGCAAAATTTTTAATTAAAGGACTTAAAGAAGGATTATTTACCCCCAAAAAATCGATCTAACTACTTTTCGGCAACTATAAAAAGTAAGGTATCCAGCATTAGTTTATTAATATCATAACCAGTAACTACTTTTACTGACGAAAATCCGGCGTCGCGAAAATCGTCCAGCAGGCTCCACCCAAAATGATAATAACAAAGTATCCCTAACGGTAATACAGGGTCACCGTGATATTCAGGGACTAACAGGTGTGTTACTTCTCCATTTTTATTAATAGTTGCCCTAACAATGGTTTTATCATTCTCCATAATAAAAGGAGTGCTTAACAGAACATTGCCGCCTGGTTTTGTAACCCGGTGTAATTCTTTAATAACCGATTTATAATCAGGGATATGCTCTAAATCTTCAAACGACAGACATAAATCAAATGAATTATCGTTATAGGTAAGTTTGGTCATATCCTGATGCAGTACATCACCGGAATCATATACGCTGGTAACCAGATCATATTGATTTGTTTTGGCTAATTCCTTATGGTAAGCGGTATCATGCTCTGTAAGATATACTTTTTTAGCATGTTGAAAATATTGGTTTATAATCTCCAGGCTAAAACGCATTCGTGAATTTAAACCCGTATTATCCATACATGCCTCACGCAAACTAAACAGATCTTTGAACCTGTTTAAATAATATAATTTGCCAAACATGCTGACGTAACCCGTATTTGTTAATTTTAAAAGGCGCTCTTCAAAAGATTTACGAAACCGGGTATATTGTTGATAGTTCTCAAAATCTTCTTTTTTATCCAGCCTGGTCATTAATTTATTATAAGGCGAATCTTCATATAAATGATCAATGTGCTTTGGGAACGCTTTTTGTAGCCGACGCTGAACAATTCTTATCGATCTTTTTATTCGTTTTAACAGTTTT
>NZ_JBDTJZ010000227.1:0-10148 GCF_039935595.1 Mucilaginibacter sp.
AATTATTTTTTTACCTATAAACAAGGTAATTAGCTAATTAATAAGTAGTTGAGATTCCATGTAAACACAATCGTAATAAAATTAATACAAAATCAACTAAAGTATTATTAATAGCTTGCTAAACAAATAAAAAAATATATGTTTGTTTATAAACCAGCTAATTAACCGTGCGCTAATGAAAATATTACTTTAAAGTCTCATTATCGCGTTAATTGAAACTTAAACCTAATTAATCGGATGAAAAAAAATGCATCTGTATACTTATTGCTGCGCTAACAGGAATAGTATTTACAGGGAATTCTTATGCGCAAAATCCTGACAGTACGCTAATTGCGCAACAATTAAAAAATTCCAGGCTATATTATGATAATCACATTGGCGACCAATCAAGATTGCTCAATGGGATAAAATACGTACCGTACAGAACTGAAGATTTTACTAATAGCCCTTTTTTTTTAACAAAAGATATGCAAAATGCCTATCTGAGTTATGACGGTGCTGATTTATATAATATACCTGTTTTGTATGATCTGAGCAGACAAATGATAGTTATCAAAGATGTAGATGGCGCCAGCTATTTAAGTTTGCTCAATACCAAGCTTAATAAATTCATCATCGCTAACCATACTTTTATAAAAATATTAGCTGACAGCACCCAAACTACATTAAAAACAGGCTTTTATGATTTATTGTACAATGGGCAAACACAATTGTTAGTACTTCGCGAAAAAAAGGCCGATCAGGAAAAATCAGGTGTTACTATTCAAAACTTCTTTACCCCCAACAATTATATTTATCTGCATAAAAACGATACCTACTATTCCATATCAAGCAAAGGAGATATACTTAAATTATTAAAGGATAAGAAAAAGGTATTAAACCAGTATATACGGACCAATGATCTGAGTTTTGGAAAGGACGAAAAGGAACAATCAATAGTGAGACTTCTTAATTATTACGATCAATTAACGCGATAAGAATGAAATACATTTATACCCTAATTACCTCGCTATTAATAGTTTTACAAACTACTTATGGTCAGCAAAACCCCCGTTTGGTAAATATTGCCTTTAGTAATGTTACTATTGGCAAAGCGATAATTGACCTGCAAGCACAAACCAATTATCATTTTTATTATGATGAAGCAAAACTTGATACAACAAAGATAACTGCACAGGGTAGCGACCTGACTTTATCTGTTGCATTAAATATGGTATTTAAAACCACTGATTATCATTATACCATTGTAAACCAGCAAGTATTTATCAGTAAAGGGAATCATGTTATTGAGCCCGATTTGATAACAAATATTACCCCGGCTAAAGTTGATACAAAAACTAATGCGCCGTTAGATTATACCGATAACAGCAACCAGCCGGTTGCTAAGGCCACACTTGAAAACAAAGTATACGATATAGGTATAAAATCAAATTTAGTTGCAGCAGGCCGTTCCATACTTAACGGTTACATATATAATATAAAAACCGGCGAACCTTTAACAGGTATAAACATAGGGCGTGATGACATAAATATTAATGTTACTACCGATAGATTTGGATATTATGCCATTACCCTGCCGCGTGGCTTAAACGTATTAACTATACGCGGGATAGGCATGAAAACTACCCGCCGCCAAATAATGCTTTATACAGACGGAAAATTAAACATTGAGTTGCAGGAGCAGGTAATGTCATTAAAAGAAGTTACCATTAATGCCAAGGCAATAAACAATGTAAAACGTGTTGAAATGGGCGTTGAAAAATTGGATATTAAAAGCATTAAACAGGTACCTACCGCTTTTGGCGAGTCGGACGTACTTCGCGTGGTATTAACGCTGCCGGGCGTACAATCTGTTGGCGAGTCGAGTACGGGGTTAAATGTACGTGGCGGATCGGCCGATCAGAACCTTATTTTATTGAATGATGCCACTATTTATAACCCATCGCACTTTTTTGGTTTCTTCTCGGCATTTGACCCGGATATTGTTAAGGATGTTGAGTTATATAAAGCCAGTATACCTGAGCGTTTTGGCGGGCGTCTGTCATCTGTATTAAACGTTACAAACAGGGAAGGCAATAAAAAGACTTACACTGGATCCGCCGGAATTGGTTTAATAACCAGCCGTTTAAATATTGAAGGTCCTATAATTAAAGATAAAACATCATTTATTTTTGGCGGGCGTACAACTTATGCTAATTGGTTGCTTGGCCTTTTACCAAAGGAGTATAAAAATAGCCGCGCTTCTTTTTATGACCTTAACTTTGATGTGAGCCATCAAGTAAATGAAAAAAACAATATTTATTTAAGCGTATACGCAAGTAATGACAACTTTAGGTTAAACAGTGATACCACCTACGGTTACAGTAATAAAAACATATCATTAAAGTGGAAACACGTGTTTAATAACAAATTGTTTGGCTTATTTACCAGTGGTTTTGACAAGTATGAATATAATATAGCCAGCAGCGCAATACCGGTTAATGCTTACAAGCTTAATTTTGATATTAACCAGGCTTATTTAAAAACAGATTTTACTTATTACTTATCCCCAAAACACACCATTAATTTTGGTGCAAGTTCTTTACATTATTTATTGCATCCGGGTACTTATACCCCTAATGATCCTAAATCATTAATAGTACCCAATACGGTACCGGCCGAGCAAGCTTTAGAAAGCGCCTTATACGCGGGTGATCATTTTGATATAAATCCTGATTTTTCGGTTAATTTTGGCATACGTTATTCTATGTATAATTACCTCGGCCCTGCAACTGTACGTAATTATCCCACAGGCTTACCTAAAACTACTGTCAATTTACTGGATAGTGTAAACTATCCGGCAGGAAAAAACATAAAAACCTATCATGGACCTGAGTACCGCATATCAACGCGTTATAACCTGTCGGATGATTTTTCGGTTAAAGCAAGCTATAATACTTTAAGGCAGTATATCAATTTATTATCAAATACCGCGGCTATTGCGCCAACTGATGTATGGAAATTAAGCGACCCTAATATAAAACCTCAATACGGCGATCAACTATCATTGGGTTTATATAAAAATTTAAAATCAAATACTATTGAATTATCAGTAGAAGTATATTATAAGCACCTGCATGACTTTTTAGATTTTAAAAGCGGTGCCAATATTATACTGAACCACCATGTTGAAACTGATGTTATTGAAACGCAGGGTAAGGCATACGGTATTGAGTTTTTGCTTAAAAAAAGCGTTGGTAAATTAAACGGATGGGTAAGCTACACCTACTCGCGTACATTTTTGCAGGCCAATGACCCTACGCAGGGTGATATAATAAACAACGGCAACTACTATCCGGCCAATTTTGATAAGCCACATGCCTTTAATTTTATAGGAAATTTCAGGGTATCACATCGT
Source organism: Mucilaginibacter sp. (assembly GCF_039935595.1). Taxonomy (GTDB): domain Bacteria; phylum Bacteroidota; class Bacteroidia; order Sphingobacteriales; family Sphingobacteriaceae; genus Mucilaginibacter. The sequence goes on from NZ_JBDTJZ010000227.1 coordinate 3,398, forward strand.
TTTAATGCATCGTTAAATGTTACTTATAGTACGGGCCGCCCTATTACTTTACCGGTTGCTAAATATTATGCTGTTGGGGCCGAACGAGTAATTTATTCAGACAGGAACGCTTACCGTATTCCAGATTATTTTAGGACAGATTTGTCTATGAATATTGATGGCAACCACAAAATTCATCAGCGTTTTCATAATTCATGGAGCATTGGGATATATAATTTAACAGCAAGACAAAATCCATTTTCCGTTTATTATGTAACAAAGGGAGGCACTGTTAGCGGCTACCAACTTTCCATTTTTGGTGCGGCAATTCCGTTTATTAATTATAATATCAGGTTTTAAAATGAAAATATTTGCATATACAGTTATATTAATGTCTGTGGTAATGCTATCCTGTAAAAAAATATACACCCCACAATTAACCAGTGTATCCACCAATTTTTTGGCAATTGATGGACCAATTATTAGTGGCGACTCAACTTTTATTCGTTTAAGCCGAACTACACGCTTAACCGATACCACACAAAATAAAGCCGAATTGAAGGCAATAGTGGCCATTGAAAACGACCAAAACACGTTATACCCTTTAACCGAAAAAGGTGCAGGACTTTATGTTTTAGGTATAACCAATTTTGATGTAAGCCGCAAATACCGTTTAGATATTAAAACCAGCAATGGCAAAATTTATCAATCGGACTTTGTACCGATGAAAACAACCGGGCCAATTGATAGTGTTTATTTTGAGCCGAAGGATAGCAACCATATACAATTCTATCTGGACGCACATGATCCTACCAATAAAACCCGTTACTATCGCTGGGATTATAAAGAAACATGGAGATACACCTCACTTTTGAAATATCAATTTTATTATAATAATGGAGTGGTATCCAATCTAACATCGGCTGACCCTGATATTTCCACTTGTTATCGCACAGCATTATCTAATGAAGTTTTTGTTGGCTCGTCAGCACTACTAGCTAATGATGTTATTACAAAACAGCAATTAGGTGGGGTTGATAACTCTGAAAAAATAGTTCGGGGATATGTTTTGCAAGTGAGGCAGTACGCGCTTACAAAAGAAGGATTTGAATATTATCAAAATTTAAAAACAAATACCGAACAATTGGGGTCATTATTTGACTCGCAGTCGTCAATATTAAAAGGCAATATACATTGCATAACTAACCCGGCAGAAATGGTTATCGGATTTATAAGTTTATCAACGGTAACGTCTAAGCAGGTCAACTTATCATACGCTCAAATACCAATAAGATTTACGAATCTTTATGGCACTCTGGAGTGGTTTAAAGGTCATTTTTATAATAGTTTTACCCCTTTTAAACCCGAGCCAGGTAATTGCGAGGTAAAAAGTATCCCGGAATTACCTGCAGCAACTTTTAAAACCAGAGCCGACGCGATATTATCAAGCGGCAATAATATATTATTTGACGAGGACCTTTCCTATCCGGCTACTTCCTACACCTATTTTTATGCACCAAAAGAATGTGTTGATTGCCGGGCAACGGGTGGTACTACTACCAAACCATCTTATTTTCCATTTTAATGAGATAGTTAATGAGATTTCGCTTAATATATATGATCATCATACTTGCAACAGGATATATCTCCTGTAAAAAGGTGTATGCGCCGCAATTAAGCAGTGTATCCACTAATTTTTTGGCAGTTGATGGACCCATTATCAGCGGCGACTCAACTTTTATTCGCTTAAGTCGTACCACAAGCTTAACAGATACAACCCAAAATAAAGCCGAGTTAAAAGCAACGGTAGCTGTGGAGAGCGACCAAAATACCTTATACCCGCTTATTGAAAAAGGCAAGGGCTTGTATGTATTGGGCATAGCAAACTTTGATACAAACCGCAAATATCGACTGGATATTAAAACCAGCAATGGCAAAATCTATCAATCGGATTTTGTACCGATGAAAACCACTCCTCCTATTGATAGTATGTACTTTAAGCAAACCCAGGCCGACGAAATAACATTTTATGTTGACAGCCACGACCCGGGTAACAACACGCGTTACTATAGATGGGACTATAAAGATACCTGGGCCTATGTACCCATTTATCATACAAACTACCTGTATAAAAACGGAATTATAAGCGCTGTTGTGAAAGATAGCCCGGATGATATAAATATTTGTTATAGCACAGCAAACTCCAACCAGATAATTATCGGGTCAACTGCCAAACTTGCACAGGACGAGATGAAGCAACAGCCACTTTTTAGCATTACCTCTGCTTCCGAAAAAATTGCTCACGTTTACACAATACAAGTTAGGCAGTATGCTTTAACTAAAGAAGCTTTTGAATATTATCAAAACTTAAAGACTAATACGGAACAATTGGGCTCTATATTTGATCCGCAGGCATCAACATTAAAAGGAAACATACATTGTGTTACCAACCCTGCCGAATTGGTTATAGGCTTTATAAATGCATCAACTGTAGCAAACCTGCAATATAACCTACTGGAGAAGAACGATCCGCTAAATCCACCTCAAATAAATCTGGGTACTACCGGCATAAACAGCTATGCTTATCCAAAACCTTATTTTGAACAGTGTGTTGTATCTGCGGGTTCTAATGGTACGGTTTCGACAGGCTCGGCATGGAGCTTTGCTTTTCCTAATGTACCCGATCTTAATAAACAATCACCACAATTTTACGTACGTGCAAACAGAGCATTGGCATCGGGTGATAGTTTACTTTTTGATATACAATCGATATACCCGCTCCTTGCTTATTTATATGCGCCAAAAGCCTGTGTTGATTGTAGATTACGCGGTGGTACTAATATTAGACCAACTTATTTTCCACCAGTGAGATGAGAAAAATTATTATATACATAACATTGCTAACTGCATTAGGATATATATCCTGCAAAAAGCAGTATACACCACAGTTAGCTAGTGTATCAGTTAATTTTTTAGCAGTCGATGGCCCTATTGTGAGCGGCGATTCGACCTTTATACGGTTAAGCCGTACAACCAAACTTAGCGATACCACGCAAAACAAAGCTGAGCTTAAAGCAACGGTTTCGGTTGAGAACGATCAAAAGATCCTGTTTCCATTAACCGAAAAAGGTAAAGGCGTGTATGTATTAGGAGTAACCAATTTTGATGTGGCCCGCAAATACCGCCTAAATATTAAAACCAGCGATGGTAAAATATACCAGTCGGACTTTGTACCGATGAAGGTAACCCCTGCTATTGACAGTATTTATTTTAAACAAACCGACCCTACAGAGATCACTTTTTATGCAGATGCACATGATGATGCTAACGGCACCCGTTATTATCGTTGGGATTATAAAGATACGTGGGCTTATGTACCAATATATCATACCGTCTATCAATATAAAAATGGAATAATATCTACTGTAACACCTGATAGCCCTGATGATCTGAGCGTTTGCTACAGGTGGTCAAATTCAAACTTAATTATCATAGGTTCAACAGCCAAACTTGCACAGGATGTAATGAAACAACAGCAGCTTTTCAGTATTACCAACGCATCCGAAAAAATAGCGCATGTATACACCATACAACTGCATCAGTACGCCTTAACCAAAGAAGGGTTTGAATATTACCAGAATTTAAAAACAAATACTGAACAAATAGGATCAATATTTGACGCGCAACCAACTATTTTAACGGGCAATATTCATTGTATTACCAACCCAACAGAACTGGTTATTGGATATGTAAGTGCATCGACCATTGCCAATAGGCAATTTAACCTACTGGAGAAAAACGACCCTTTAAAAGCCTATGAAGTAAATCTTAACCCAAATTACTTTAAAGTAACACGATATGCTTATCCACAACCATTTTTAGTTGATTGTATATCGAGTCATGATACAACATCAGTATCGCCAAGACCCTGGTTGTTAAATGGCCCGTACGAAGGCGATTTAAATGTGATATCTCTATCAACTCGAACCAGGTTAAATAATGCTTTTGCAAAAGGTGATAGTTTGTTGTTTGATTTAGGCTTTGGGGCACACACCGTTACTTATATTTATGCTCCGAAAGCCTGTGTTGACTGCCGTTTAAGATTTAATGCGACAAATATACGGCCGGCTTATTTTCCGAGGATACAATAAATAAATATACTATAGCTTGCAAAAGACATAAATAATATAAGGCTGAATAATTTTCCAAAAAATATATAATTAAGATATAATGAAAAAATATATAAACCTGATCAAAACATTAAAACTGTTAACATTTATAGGTGCAAGTTGGTGCTTAAATTCATCGGCGCAGGTATTAACTGATATACAACAAAAGTTTAATACTTATAATCAAAACACTTTGCAGGAAAAACTATTTGTGCATACCGATAAAAGCTTTTACCTGGCCGGCGAAATAATATGGTTTAAAATATATGACATCAGCGAAGCGCAAAACAAATTGGTGGATGCTTCGAAAGTAGCTTATGTTGAAATTTTGGACAAGAATAACGCACCAATTTTGCAGGGTAAAATCAACCTGGAAAACGGTACAGGCAATGGTTCATTTTATATACCGGTTTCGGCAACATCAGGAAACTATAAATTAAGGGCTTACACAAACTGGATGAAAAATTTCAGTGCTGATAAGTACTTTGAAAAAAATATAACCATCATAAACTCACAAAAAGAAATAACCCTACAAACAAAAGAACCCGTTGTTGCAGACTACGATGTGCAGTTTTTTCCGGAAGGGGGTAATTTAGTTAGTGGTTTAAACAGTAAAATAGCATACCGGGCGGTTGGCGCTGATGGTAAAGGCATTGATTTTACAGGGGCTATAGTTAATAGAGCTAATGATACCATTGTACGTTTTAAACCACATAAATTTGGCATCGGTACGTTTATATTTAAGCCCGAAGCAACTAATGCATACCGTGCTGTTTTAAAAGTAAACGGAAAAACAATTACCAAACTCCTACCGGCTATTGCGGCCAATGGTTTTGCCATGCAATTGAGTGACGCTGGCACGCAATTAAAAGTTAACATAAGCGCTACTACAAACAACACAGGTAGCGTTTACCTTATTGCACATACCAGGCAATTAATAACTACTGCCAAAACTATTGATCTTACCAATGGCGAAGGTTCGTTTTTAATTGATAAAAACAAACTTGGCGAAGGTGTAACCCACATCACCATTTTTAATGGAGATAAACAGCCCGTATGCGAAAGATTGTATTTTATACGCCCAAAACAAAAATTAGCCATTGATGCCGCCCCTGATAAAAGCGAATACTCAACCCGGAAAAATGTAAGCGTATCTGTAGCGGCCAAAAATATTGGCAATACTGAAGGTGCTAACTTATCAATGGCGGTATACCGGTTAGATTCATTAGAAACATCTACCCCTGAAAGCATATATACTTATATTTGGTTAACATCAGAGTTGAAAGGAAATATCGAGTCGCCAGAGTATTACTTAAACGGAACCGATGATGAAGCTGTAGATAATTTATTACTTACGCATGGCTGGAGCAAGTATAACTGGAATGAGGTTATGCAGACCCAACCTGCCGCGCTTAAATACCTGCCTGAGTATGACGGGCATATTATTACAGGAAAAATTACCAATCCCAAAACAACCTTATCTGTACCCAATAATGAGGTAGTTATGGGCGTGCCGGGCCGACGGGTACAACTCTATAATTCAATATCAGACGCTGATGGAAATTTCATATTTAATACCAAAAACTTTATAGGGCCAAATGAAATCGTGGTGCAGCCAAGGCTGGAACAGGATACTTTATTAAAAACTCAAATATTAAATCCTTTTTCTGAGCAATATTCAAGTACGCCGGTATCTGAGTTAGTTTTACCTAAACAGCTATATAACTCACTTCAAATACACAATTTGGGTATGCAGGTACAAAATACATTTAGCGGCGAAAAATTAAAACAACAGTACACCCCGCTAATTGATACTACATCTTCATTTAATGGTGCGCAAATAGAATACCTGACAGATAATTATACCCGCTTTACCACAATGGAAGAGGTGATGCGGGAATACATACATGAAGTATTGGTAAGCAAACCAGGCGGTAATTTTAGGTTCAGGGTGATAAACCAGCAGTATTATATGGAGAAACAGCCCGAGTTAATATTTGATGGCGTACCTATTTATAACGCAAATACCATTATAGCTTCGGACCCATTAAAAGTAAGGAAGATAGACGTTGTGCCTGCTGAATACCACAAAGGAAAAACTGCCGAATATGGCTTAATAAGCTATAGCACCTATAAGGGCGATATGGGCGGAGTAGAAATTAACCCACATTCTCTTGTAATTGATTACGAAGGCCTGCAGCTAAACCGCGATTTCTTTTCGCCGGTTTATGAAACAGAGAAACAATCAGCCAGTCACCTGCCCGATTTTCGTACAGTACTGTATTGGGCACCTGATATATACACGGATGCCAACGGCAAAGCCAATGTAAACTTCTACACTTCTGACCAGCCGGGTAAATACCTTGGTGTTGTTCAGGGTATATCGGCAAGCGGAAAAGCAGGTATGCAGACGTTTAGTTTTGATGTTAAGCCGATGGTTACACCTTAAAACTGACGCTCAATTACACAATAAAAACGGACTAACCTTTAGATTAGCAAAGTATATAAAAGAAGCTTATTATTATTGTTGTTAACTTTCTTTTTGCTTCTTTTTCTTTGTTAACAACTTCGATTTTTGTGGAAAAGTTAACAACGGTAAAGGC
>NZ_JBDTJZ010000228.1:0-7559 GCF_039935595.1 Mucilaginibacter sp.
GCGGTAAGTGAGCTTTGCGCATCGCCATTAGCAAAAGGTTTATTTAGCGGTGCCATTTCCGAAAGCGGTGGCTCGTTTGGTCCGCCACGGGTTACCACCTATCCCGGCGAAAATTTAAAAGTATTGAAAGATGCCGAAGCTGCGGGCGAAGCTTATGCTAAAAACGCAGGCTATAATTCAATAGCCGACCTAAGAAAAGTGGATGCGGATAAATTACCCGGCGTTCGCGGGCTTACGTGGCCCATTATTGATGGTTATGTTATACCCGATGACCAATACAAACTATACGAGGCAGGTAAATACAATGAAACGCCCATCTTAGTGGGCTATAATTCTGACGAGGGCGCCAGTTTCTCGCCACCTAAAACACAGGAAGAATATATAACAGGGGTTAAGGCCCGTTACGGCAAATTTGCTTATGATCTGATAAAAGCCTATCCCCCGGGTACCGGCGCAGTTGCTAAAACCGCCCGCGACCTTGCCCGCGACGCTGCTTTTGGCTGGCATACCTGGAGCTGGGCACGGCTGCAGGCCAATAAAGGTAAATCAAAAGTGTTTTATTATTATTTTGATCAGCATCCTGATTATCCTGCCACGTCACCACGCGCAGGATATGGTTCGCCGCACGGTCAGGAAGTGGCCTACGTTTTTGGTGTGATTAACCCCAATAGTCCGCAAACCAGTAAAACCGACCTGGAAATATCTGATAAAATGGGTACTTATTGGACCAACTTCGCCAAATACGGCGACCCCAACGGTGCAGGTGTAACCACATGGCCGGCCTTTAGCGATAAAAACCCTACACTAATGTATTTTAGCCAAACTACCCATACCGGCCCGGTACCAAGTGCTTCGTCGCTTAACGTATTGGATGAATATTTTAAATGGAGACGTACACCGGAGGGAGCAGCGTGGGCTAAATAACCGGACTTGTAACTTTTGTTGTTTGGGGTTTGATATTTGAAAAAACATTATCTCATTAAAAATTAATATCTTAAATTTTATTATATAAAACAGGTTATAACGATTAAAATTATGTCCGTTTCTATAACAGTTTCAAATAAATAGTAAGATTATATGCGGTACTATATTTATGCCATTATCATATTGTTTTTTTCTTGTAAACAAAAATCAGCTGACAATAATGTTCATGCTAATAGTTTAACAGGACTATCTAAAAAAACATCCCATACCATTGAAGGTGATACTATTGTAAGTGACAGACAAATAATAGAAAGTGACACTGTAAACGGCGATACGATCAAAATTCTTTCGAGAGTTGAAAGGGATACGACTAATGATGCAAGGTTTATTATTGAAGGAGAATGTGTAGATGGCTCAATAACCGCTAACGACACTAAATATGCTTGGAAAGGTTTTTTTGAGCAAAAAGGGCAATTCTATCTCAAAGATGCTAAAGTTAAGGTAAAATTTATGCCCGAAACTGTAAGTGATGAAAACACAGAGGGAAATTACATGGTAAAAACTGACAATAAAGACCCTAGTATACTTCTTGTTGCTAATTTACCTGATTTGATAAATGGCCCTGTTAAAAAAATAAATTTTGATGATCAGATAATTCCGGGCAAGCCAAGAACATTTTATTATAATAATAATCAATATACATTTTATGCTACAGGCCATGTTCCTGAAGGTCAGGACATGTCTTATGTAAAAGATTATAATTTATATATAACCGGAAAAGCAAAAGGGTACTATTTTAAACAATTACTTGTCCATAACGATTTTTATGATAGCGGTTTTCCAACCAGTATAGATTTTATAGGTGATGTTGATAAAGATGGTATTCCTGATTTAATTATAAACTCTTCAAATTACGGAGAAGGTGGATGGTGGACATTGTTTCTTTCAAAATCAGCTGGTCCTAAAAGACTTTTAGTAATGGTTGGAGGTTATGGAACGGCTGATTAATTACTTTGAATAAGCATTAATAATTTGAATCTGTTTAGGATCAGTTATTCGAATGACTGGTCCTTCTTCCAAGTCTTCAATCTTTCCAGATACGGTAATACGATTATGCAACGCATTCTTTAACAAGTAAACCATCTTTGGATAAAAATAGATTTGAAATATTGTTGTGTCTGAATGCGGTTTGTCGCAAAAAAGAATAGCTCCCCTATCTTTATCCTCAAAAATCATAAAAGATTCTGGCTTACATTGTACAGTCATAAATTGGCCAACATGTTTAGTCACTGCTGTAACATTAATAAGTTTTGCTTTTCCGGAGTAATTTTGAGATATAGATTTTTGCTGATTGGTCAAGCGGCTGTTAACTAATATGGCACTGTCATGCGATACTACGCTGTCCATCTTTCTTCGCCTTTCTTCCCGCTTTATTTGGGCTACGCTTTTAGGCGTTATTGGTTTGTCGCAAGCAGTTAAAGCTAACAACAAGATAATAACAAGCTGTTGTTTCATATTTATCCTTGCAAGGTTAAGCTCTACTTGCTTTTAAGCACCCGTATTTCTTTATTGATCAGGCGTATACTATCTAAAATAGCTTTATTTTGTAGCATAACACTATCCAGTTTTCTTTGTATGATTTGGCGCCGCAATTCGGCTCTTCCTTCGGGCGATGATCCTCGGCCACATGCTGCTAATGCCAGCAATAAAACAATTGGGGTAAGTTGTTTCATTAATTCCATAATTTAGTTTTTAAATTTATCAAAAACTTGTTATCCTGCAATATATATCAAACTATAATATTGGGTGATGGGTTTAAAAAAAATATTTCTTTGTTTGTCCAATTTTGCTTTGCCTGATCGTCATTGGGTTTTAACAATTAAACTTTAATAACATGAAAGACTTTTTATTAGTATTTAGAAATGACTTCAAGGCTATGCCACAAGGCTCGCCCGAAGAAATGCAGGCCATGATGAAAAAATGGATGGACTGGATCGGGAATTTTGCCGCCCAAAACAAGCTTATTGATCGCGGTAACCGCTTACATGCCGATGGCAAGGTTGTAACCCCCGGTAATGTAATTACCGATGGGCCTTATACCGAAGTTAAGGAACTTATAGGTGGCTACACTTTAATAAAGGCCGAGTCGCTGGAGGAAGCGGCCGAGATGGCTAAAAACTGCCCGATACTATTGGTTGGCGGCAATGTAGAGGTTAGGGAAATTAACCCCATGTAATCACAGAAAAAACTTAAAGCCTTTGTATTTTTACAAAGGCTTTTTTTGTATGCAGCAACAGGAATTAATACCTCATCTTTTCCGCACAGAGTACCGTAAAATTACGGCTGTGCTTTGTAAACTGTTCGGTATTGAACATATAGAGATAGCGGAAGATATAGTGAGCGATACTTTTTTATTGGCGTCAGAGCTATGGGGATTAAAGGGACTGCCCGAAAACCCTACCGCCTGGCTATACATCGCCGCTAAAAATAAAGCTAAAGATTACTTTAAGCGCAATACTATTTTCAACCAAAAAATAGTTCAGCAGTTAAATTACCAAACAGCTGTGGTTGACGAGATTGAGATAGACCTTTCTGAAAAAAACATTATTGACAGCCAGTTGCAAATGTTGTTTGCTATATGCAACCCGGTTATACCCCCCGAAGCACAAATTGGCCTGGCGTTACGCATACTTTGTGGTTTTGGTATTAATGAAATAGCTACTGCATTTTTAACCAATAAGGAAACTATTAACAAACGGCTTTTCAGGGCCAAAGAAAAATTACGCAGTGAAAGGGTAAAAATTGAATTCCCCACACCTGTTGAGATTGACAAGCGTTTAGAAACTGTTTTAACAACCTTATATCTTTTGTACAATGAGGGTTATTACTCGTCTGGGCAGGATATTACTATACGACAAGATCTTTGTCTGGAAGCTATGCGTTTAACACATATATTAATTGAAAATGCATCAACCAACCTGCCCGGCGTAAATGCGTTAATGTCGCTGATGTGTTTTCAATCGTCAAGGTTTGAAGCGCGTATCAGCCAAAATGGAGAAACCATTTTATACCACGACCAGGATATTAAATTGTGGAACACCGAATTGATTGAACAAGGCACCTATTATTTAAATATGGCATCGCAGGGCGATAAGCTTTCTAAATATCATTTAGAAGCAGGTATAGCCTACTGGCATACCAATAGAGCCGATACAGACGAAAAATGGGAAAGTATTTTGCAATTATATAACCGCCTGTTGCAAATAGAATACTCGCCTATGGCAGCGTTAAACCGCACTTACGCATTGGCCAGGGCCAATGGTACTGCACAGGCTATAGTGGAAGCCGAAAAGTTAAATCTTAAAGATAATCACCTATACCACTCGCTGTTGGGTGAGTTATATTTAAAGGAAGATACGGCTAAAGCCATAACCCACTTTAAAACCGCTTTAAAATTAACAAGATCTGCGGCGGATAAAGCCGTTATTGCCGATAAACTGCGCAGGTGCCATGAAAATTAACTCCGAATATTTATTAAATCTTGCTATTATTGCCGCCACAAAACTATGCGCAAGCTTTTATTTATTCTGTTATTGTTATTTCCTGCATTATCCTTCGCTCAAACTGTTGAACATTCCATGTGGAGCTCATTTTTCAACACCACTAAATTTAATAACAAATGGGAAATGCAATATGATATGCAGTTCAGATCGTCAAATAATGTTACTTTTTTAAAGTATACCTTATTCAGACCTGCTTTATTATATGGTTTAGACAAGAATTTTATCAACACCATAGGCTTAGGTTATGTATTAAATGATACCTATACCCATACCAGCAAGCCTAACGTAACAGAACATGATATTTACGAACAGTTTATTCATAAACAATACGTTGGCGCAATAGCCATTACCCACCGTTTCCGTGTAGAGCAACGTTTTATTGAAAGGCCGGGTAATTCTGATCTTTTTTCGCAGCGTTTTAAATACTTTATAAGGGCCATAATTCCTCTGGCTAAACAAAAGTCCACGTTTAAAAACGGCATGTATACCGCCTTGCAAAATGAGATATTTGTAAACCTGCAAAATAAAGATCAGCTTAATGGCAGTATGTTTGATCAAAACCGTGCCGCGGCAGCTATTGGTTACCGCTTTAGCACCAAGTTTGATATGGAGGTTGGGTATTTAAATCAATTTACCAAGAATGCAACAGGCAGCGTGTCTAACAATGCAGCTCAGCTTACTTTTTATACCCGTTTTTAACAGCTATTTAGCCGATCCTACGCGTAAACTTACTACTTGCCTTACACAGCGGGAAAATTTTTTCTCGTCCTGTACAATAATGCGGTAAGGGCCATCTCCTGCTGCCACGGTTGTCTGTCTACCTGTTGGCCAGTATAATCATTCATAATTATAATCAGATATTGTTAGATAAAACAAATTACCCATAGCCGCATTATATTTTAAATTAAGCAATACCCTCATTCAATAAATTGATTTAAATCAAAAAGTACTTTGTTTTAAATAAAATTAAAGTATACTTTGTAAACCAATATCCTAAACGTGTCGTATAACGACAGTACTATTTATTCTTAATGTTAAAATCTATTAAAATTCCTATTGCTTTTTTGCTAACAGGTATTGCGTGGGCATTTTTAAGTGATCCTGTAATAATCTTGTTATTAGGCCACTCGGATACTTATAAACAAGATTTGGTAAGGGAGCTAAACGATGTAACTTTTGTAATAATTATAACAATAATATTGTATATAGAAATAAAAAGGCAACAACGTAAGCTTAGTCAATCAGAAGAAGAATATCGTCAACTATTTGAATCAAATCCCAACCCGATGTGGATTTATGATATTGAAACGTTTAAATTTATAAAAGTAAACGATGCAGCCATTGCAACATACGGCTATACACGTAAGCAGTTTTTAAGTAAGACCATTTTTGATATTCGCTCTGAACATGACCGGGAAAAGGTAAAAAAGGAGATTAAAAAAAACAAGTATGGCATTAATTATTCCGGAACCTGGGAGCATATTAAAGCCAACGGCGAATTTTTTAAAGTATCCATAATATCGCACTACGTTACTTTTAACAATAAAAAATCTAAAATGGTAATGGCTACTGACCTCACGGAGCTATTAGATAAGGAACAAAAGTTAAATGACGCACTTGAAAAATTAAAAAAACATAATATAACACTTTTAGATATTGCCTGGTCAAACTCACATGAACTGCGCAAGCCTTTATGCTCTATTATTAGCCTGGTTGATTTGTTGCAAGAGTCAACCAATAGCGAAGAGAAGGCAGAGTATCTTTCCTTATTAAATCAATGCGCAGCAGAACTTGACGAGATGTCGCGCAAAAACAATGAAAAATTAGATAAACTTGGGCTTAGTTAGGCTTGCTTTTTACAAGTTACGATGCAACACAGCTGACAAATCAATTAAGCTGGAATTTTTCCCGATACTCTGATGGTGTCATCCCAACGGCCTTTCTAAATACTTTTCTAAACGCTTTAGGGTCGTTATAGCCTGAGTTATAAATAACTTCTGTCATTTGCTGGCTGGTTTGTTCTAATAACTTTTTAGCGGCTTCTATGCGTGTTTGTTGCAGATATTCAATGGGCGTCATGCCGGTGGCTTGTTTAAAGCGGCGCACCATATTGCGCCTGCTGGCAGGAATATCTTTTATTATCTCCTCAATAGTCTCTGCATCGTTATAGCGGCTCTCAATTTTTTGTTGCGCAGAGGCCACCAGTTCGTCGTGGTGGTTACGCACAGGCTGAAAGGTACTGAAGTGCGATTGGTTATCCCGGTTAATATCAATAGCAAATATTTTTGCCGCCCGCACAGCAATATCGCGCCCGCAATGCATTTCAATAATATGCAGCAGTAAATGAAAGGTTGAAGTTGCCCCTCCGCTGGTGTATAGTCGGCCGTCTTCGGTAAGTGTTTTGTCAGATCGTAACTTAACATCAGGAAAAGCTGTAGCAAAACCATTGCAGGCATCTACATGTGTTGTGGCAATTTTCCCGTTAAGTAATCCCGTAGCACCTAACAAGAAAGCACCCGTACAAAAAGTAGCTATATGCGCCCCCTGTTTATATTGTTGTATGAGCCAGGGGATAAACACCCGGTTATCTGCTATGGTTTGCTCCATATCATCCGTATTAAAAGCCGGCACTAATATCAATTCCTTAAGCGGCGCAGCTTTGATATCTTCCGCCGAATAATTCATTATCATATCCGTACGATCATATTGATTATCGTTGGTATGTAGCAGCGTTATATTAAAAGGAACGGATTCTTCGGTCTTGCTATAAAACTTATTTACTGTTTCAAAAACATCCAGGATAGCCGCTATACTTAATAGCCTATGTTTTTTTGTTAATAAAAGGCCTATTTGTACCATAATATTTATTGTAATTAATTAAAGTAAACATAATAAAATTTGTCCTAAATGCCCCCTAACAATGACTTTTAAAACCACTTTTAAAGAAAAATACCTATCTATCTTTATTGAAAAATACGATACAATGAAAAAAGAAGAACTTATTGCGGATATTGAACAAACTATACTAACGTTGTCGTGGTTGGCGGCAGATATTGAAACCGGCAGCTATAA